>NZ_JAHGAN010000001.1:0-211931 GCF_030248625.1 Vibrio sp. D420a
ACAGGTTGTTATTTCTTTGCACTCTTTGGAGACGAAATTTATGGCGCGAGATGCGAAAGTTGTAGCGAATAGAGTTATGGCCTTACTGGGAGGTGAGGGCAATATCGCACAACTGAATCACTGTGCAACACGACTGCGTGTTGTGGCCAAGGAAGATGAAAAAGTCGACGCTGAAGGACTCAGCGCAATGGAGGGAGTACATGGGTACTTCTTCCAAAATGGTCAGCACCAAGTGATCTTGGGGACGGGTTTTGTAGGTAAGGTTTTTGCCATCATGAAAGGCAACGACGCCATTGAAGAAGCCCCACAAGCAGAAGAGAAAAAAGACAAAGTGAGTACCTTCCAAACGGTAACACGTACGTTCTCTGACATCTTTGTCGCCATTATTCCTGCCTTGGTTGCGACCGGCTTATTGATGGGTTTGCGTGGTTTGTTGGTTAACGGTTTCGGTATTGAGCTCTCTCCTCAGCTCAATACGCTGTCTCAAGTTTTAACCGATACCGCCTTCATCTTTATACCAGTATTGGTGACTTGGTCTGCCATGCGCGTGTTTGGTGGTAATCCAGTGCTCGGTATTGTTTTGGGCTTAATGCTGGTCGCTCCACAACTGGCTAGTAAATGGGATGTCGCTTTCGGTAACGCAGAAGCGATGATGATTCCGTTTATGGGCTTTGAGATTGCGGTAACTGGTTTACAGAGTTCAATTCTTCCAGCGGTCTTTATGGGTTGGTTCGCTGCTTTAGTTGAGCGTACATCACGCAAATACATCCCTGAAGTATTGGATCTCATTCTAACGCCATTTATCACTCTGTTGGTCTCTTTGATTGCAGGTTTGGTGTTCGTTGGTCCAATCCTACTCGGAATTGAGAAGCTGATTACTGAAGCCGTGCTCTACTTCTTACAAATCCCATACGGTATTGGTGGCTTGATTTACGGCGGCGCAATTCAATTCATGGCGGTAACAGGTATGCACCACACCATCGTGCCTATCACGATTGCAATGGTGACAGACACAGGCTTTGACTACATCAACCCATTGGGTACGGCAGCTATTGCGGGCCAGTTTGGCGCGGCAATGGCGGTTATGTCGATGCAGACAGACAAAGTGAAGCGTACCGGTATGTTTGGTGCAGCGTTGCCAGCTCTATTCGGCATTACTGAACCAGCCATGTTTGCGATTACTCTACCTCGCGTAAAACCTTTCTTGTATGGCTGTATTGGCGGTGCATTAGGTGGCTGTTTGGGCGCGATTGCGGGTATTGGTTCTGCGGGTACGGGCGCAACCATGCTACCAGGTGTTTTGCTTTACCTTGGCGGCGGTCTAGGAATGTATGTTCTTGTAATGCTCGTCGGTGCAGCCTCTGCTTTTGCGCTAACAAAGCTGCTTTACAAAGAGCCTAAATAATTTTTCACCACCTATTTGAGTGAATATCTTTTTCTTGGAGTTGTTATGGATTTTTCTAATCGTCAAAACCGCTTTGTCCGAATTCACGAGGTGAGCGAGGAGTATTTGGCGGATATTGAGCACAAAACACAAACTGACCCGTTTTACCCGAGCTACCACATTGCACCAAAGCACGGCCTGTTGAATGACCCGAATGGTTTGAGTTACTTCAATGGCGAGCACCACATTTTCTATCAGTGGTTCCCGCTCGGCCCTGTGCACGGTTTGAAGCACTGGTACCACGTATCGACCAAAGATTTCGTGAACTTTACTGACCGCGGTATCGCGATGTACCCAGACCGAGATTACGACCATCATGGTTGTTATACCGGTGTTGGTGTACCACACGATGACCTGTTGTACATTTTTTACACAGCGAACTTAAAAAAGGAGAATGACCAACGTCATCCGACTCAAGTTCTCGCGATTATGGACAAGCAAGGTAACGTGGAAAAGAAAGGTATCGTGGTTGACTTCGATCCGAGTGCCTACACTGCAGAGATTCGTGACCCAGTGCTGGTTTGTCGTGACAACGATTACCACATGTTGATTGGTGCTCAAGATCACAACGAAAAAGGCACACTGGCTTATTACCACGGTAACGACATTGATGATTACCACCATATGGGTGACATCGATGTGGGCCTCGAAGACTTTGGCTATATGTGGGAGTGTCCGAACTACTACGAAACCGATGATAACGGGGTTTACATCTTCTCACCTCAAGGCGTGAGTTCAGATAATAAGTACGATCTTAAGAACGTCTTCTCAGTGGTTTACATGGTCGGTGAGCGTATTGATTTTGAATCAAAAGTATTCAACAACCAAGGCTATCGTGAGCTGGACAAAGGCTTCGATTTCTACGCGCCACAAACTTATCTGGATGACCAACAACGTCGTATTCTTATTGGCTGGCTAGGTAACTCAAAAAGTGACTACCCAACCGATAAGAATGGCTGGGCACACATGCTGACTCTGCCACGTGAGTTGACGATTGATGGTAGTTACCTAATTCAGACACCACTGAAAGAGCTTGAAGCGCTGCGTCAAAACTCTGTGGATGTTGAAAGCTCTACTCCTGTGGCATTAACGTCACGAGCGTTTGAGTTGGAACTGAATGTAGATGAGTCTTTCACTCTGACTCTGGCTAACCAGAAAGGTGATCAGATGGTGTTCCAAGGTGATCGCGATGAGCTGATTCTGGACCGCTCTCAAGTTTCTCACCTACACGCGGAAGCATACGGCACAGTTCGTTACGCACAGCGCCTAGAGCAAGCACAAACCATTCGCGTCTTTGTCGATAACTCAGCGATTGAAATCTTTGCTGACAACGGCAAGACAGTGTTCACCTCTCGCATCTTCATTGATGAGTTGTCTCTAGTCACGCTCGATAATGCGACTGGCACACTGCATTACATGTCTGCGATACAGGCTACTCGCTAGCCACCAATAAATTATTCCAAAACAAAAAACAAGGCCCTCGTCGGGGAGGGCCTCTTATTGCCAAAATATAGGGTTTAGCATGAAAAATACACTAAAAATGTCGCTCGCTGCGGCTTCAGTAATGGCTGCAATGACAGCGAACGCTGGAATCAGCATTGTTGATACGGAAGAAGGTAACTTCTCTGTTGGCGGTAACGTCGAGTTGAACTTCAACTACCAAGACCGTGAATCACACGATAATAATGACAGCGAATTCAACCAAGACGGCCGCGTTCTAATCGAATTTGCTGGCGAAAAGTACACGAGCAATGGCCACTATGTGGGTGTTAAAGCACAGCCTCTGTTTGAGAGCACAGGCAATATTGCACTGGATGATGCGTACTTTGAGTTTGGTAAAAAAGACGGCTGGGCAATTAAAGCGGGTCGCTTTGAAGCTTATGACATGTTCCCTGTTGGTCTTGATGTATTCCTAGAGTACTCAGGTGACACTGCTAACGACCTGTATTCAGACGGTGCAGCTTACACGTACCAAGCGAAAGAGGCGCGTGGTCGCGGTTCAGACGGCCAAATCATGTACAGCCAAACTTTTGGCAATTTGTATGTTGAAGTTGGTGCAATGCTCGGTGACCGCTCTAACCTGTTCGATGGCGGCATTGAAGGTAAATACCACGGTGAGCAAATCGACACAGTTAAAGATTCATTCCTAGTGCGCCCAGTTGTGGCTTACCAAATGGGTGATTTCAAGGTAGCCGCTTCGGTGGAAACCAACCTAGTTTCAGACGCGATTGTGGCGAACGGTGTTGATATCTCAGATCGTACGGGTTACGGCTTAACGGGTAACTGGACTAGCGGCGATTGGAGTGTAAATGCGAACGTTGCTTACATGGATGCTGTAGACGAAAATAACCTAACAGCGGGTGTTAATGCGCTCTGGAATAACTTTGGCTTAGGCTACATTCATGCTATCAATGAGTATGAAAACAAAGAGTTTTCTTCTTGGGCTGAAGGCGACGTAAATGTATCAACATGGTATGCATCTTACGCATTCCGTGATGTACTTGAAGTACAAGATTTTTCAATTCTTCTAGGTACATACTACACGATGGTTGATAACAAACTGGACCAGCAATCGGACGCATCAGCCTTTGCTGAAGAAGACGATTTTGGTGCTCGTGTACGTCTGTTCTACGAATTCTAATTTAAACGTCGTTACGAGAGGCAAAGTGATATGAACAAGGTTTGGGTAACTGGAGATGCTGTTGTGGATTTGATTCCAGATGGCGAGACTCGTTATTTAAAATGCCCAGGTGGCGCACCAGCAAACGTTGCTGTGGCTATCTCTCGATTGGGTGGTGATACCGCTTTCTTTGGTCGAGTTGGGCAAGATCCGCTAGGACGCTTTATGAAGCAAACCCTAACGGATGAGAAGGTGAATACCGATGACATGCTTCTAGATGAAGCTCAGCGAACATCTACAGTGATTGTCGACTTAGATGATGATGGTGAACGCAGTTTTACCTTTATGGTTAAGCCAAGCGCCGACCAATTTTTCAGCGTCGAAGACATCCCAACATTTTCATCTGGGCAATGGATGCACAGCTGTTCTATTGCTTTGGCTAACGAGCCATCACGCAGCGCAACGCTTGAAGCGATGAAGCGAATGAAATCAGCAGGCGGCTTTATCAGCTTTGATCCTAATCTAAGGGAAGAGGTATGGGCAGATCCATCTCAGATCCAAGAAGTGGTGATGAATGCGGTGAATCTGGCAGACGTAGTGAAGTTTTCTGAAGAGGAGCTGACGTTCCTGACAGGCACTGACACTCTCGATACGGCTTTGGACGCATTAAATGCGCCAGCTAACAAGCTGATCATCGTGACGCTGGGCGCACGTGGTGCATTGGCGGTTTACAATGGTGAACGTCGAGTGATTGAGGGTACTAAGGTTGAGCAAGTTATTGATACAACAGGTGCTGGTGATGCATTCGTTGGTGGTTTGCTAGCCAAGCTGTCTCAGAATGCTGATTGGCGCTCTTGGGCTCAGGTCGAAGCTGCGGTGCACTGGGGTAATGGCTGTGGCGCACTGGCAACCACGCAAAAAGGTGCGATGACGGCACTGCCTTCTTTGCAGCAACTGACGGAACTTGTGGAAAAGTAATAACCTATCATTGCTCAAATGACGCTGTAGTCTAAAATCAAAGCCGCTCTCTGGGAGCGGCTTTTTGGTTCAATAAAACGGAGTCTTGAGTTACTCGTAGATGCTATAAGAGAAATACTTGCTGGCGATCTTGGCATGCTGGCCGTTGTCGATCAGTCTTTGGATGCCGTCATTGATTAGTAGTTTTAAATCGTCGTCTTGTTTGCGGACGGCAACACCGATGCCACGACCAAACCATTTCTCTTCAGTGAACTTGGGCCCGGTAAAGTGATAGTTTTTACCTTGTTCTGTTTCTAAGAATCCAGAATTTAAACCCATAGAGCCACCAAATACTGTATCAAGGCGTCCATTTAATAAGTCAGTAAAGGCTTCATCAAAGTTACCGTAGCGGCGTATATCGACGTTAGGGTAGATTTCAGAAAGGTACTTATCTCCGATAGTCGCGCGCTGCACTCCAATCGTAAGCTCGTTTAAGCTGCCATCTTCCATATTGATTTCACGACCGTTTTCCATCACGAAGCGCGTTGGTACTTTTGCGTATGGGATGGTGAAGTCAACTTTCTTTTCGCGCTCTTCTGTGATTGTCATTGCAGCGATAATCGCGTCGTTTTTGCGACTAAGCAGAGAAGGGATAATGCCATCCCAATCGGTTTTAGATATTATGCATTTTACCTGCAGCTCATCACACAGTGCGTTGGCCAGGTCGACTTCAAAGCCTTCTAACTTACCTTCTTTAGTTGTCCAACTAAAAGGAGGGTAAGCGCCCTCTACAGTAAATCGTATTTGCTTCCACTCTTTTGCGTAAGTGAACGCAGAAAACAGACTAACCAACGCAACTAATATCCACTTCATTTCATTATGTCCTTATATTAGAGATGGATATGCATCATTAACGATCCATTAACAACTATCAATGCAAATGCATATCCTTGTGAACTAAGGCATAAATTTTAATCAATGGCTCTCTTCTATCTTTGCGATTTGGTCGAGTGTATCGATGGTTAAAAAGATCAATTTGCAGGCAGGATTACGGCTGAGTCGTCACTTTCGGTTTGTTCATCATCGCTATCGGCTTGTTGTGCTAGCCAGTTGAGGGCTTGGGTTAGATAGAGCTTGTTGGCTTCGGCATCGCACCAAGTTTTAGATAGACCTCTACGGTTGAACTCAGCGCCAATGGCTGCCAGTGTTTGGTTACTTGGTCGACCATAGTAGAGGGTGTCGCAAAGCTGCATGTTCGACATTGATTGTGCATAAACGTTGACTGAAGAGGTGTTAGCGTTCAGCGCTTTTGATTGGTTATGAGTACAGCCAGTCAAAAGAACAAGAAGAGTAATAGAAATAGCAGCTTTCATTTATTTGGTCGATGTTAGGTGGCTTTCATGAATTATGTCTGCAATTTTGCGGTTTATTGTCAATTTTACCCAAAGCCAGGTTATTACGAGAGGTTAGTACCAGTTTTATATCTTAACTGCTTAGAGCGTTTCAATCGTTCCCTTTTTCTCTATCTGTTGTTCAAGCACAGATTGCGCGTTTAATGCGGTCAGAGGTTTATAGAAGTAATAACCTTGGATCTCGTGACACCCCAGTTGAGCGATAGTTTTGAACTGAGATAGGGTTTCAACACCTTCGGCAACAATGTTTAGATTGAGTTGATCAGCAATCAGCTTAGTGCCCTTGATGATTGCTTGGTTCTTTTTGTTATCAATTGCATCTGAAACAAAAGAGCGGTCGATCTTCACTGTATCGATAGGGTAGAGGTTGATACAGCTTAGGGATGAATAGCCAGTTCCGAAGTCATCTAACGCGATACTTACACCATACTCTTTGAAGCCAGTTAGAACTTCCAGAGCAACATCCTCGTTATCGATCAGTGCGTTCTCGGTGATCTCTAGTTGAATGTTGCGCGGGTTGATTTTGTGCTTCTCCATAATGTGGATGTATTTAGTTAAAACGGCATTGCTGCGCAGTTGAATGGCAGAGAGGTTTATGGAAAGTCGAACATCATTGAGCCCCTGAGTTTGCCAAGTATGGTATTGCGCACAAGCGTTCTCGAATACCCACTCATCAATTTGTCCAATTAATCCAAGCTCTTCTGCAAGTGGAATAAAATTATTAGGAGGGACAATACCCAGTTCTCGGTTTTGGATTCTAACTAACACCTCAAAGCCGATGATTTTGCCACTTTGGACAGATACTTGGGGCTGGTAGTGAAGTACAAAACTGTGTGTGGCGATCGCCTCCCGAAGAATCACTTCATGGGTATTTCTGCGTATGCTTTTTTGTTCAATCTGTTTGTTATAGAAAGCGTAGCCATTCCTTCCTTGTGACTTGGCTTGATACATCGCGCTGTCACCTCGCTTGAGGAGCGTTTCAGCATCGAGCCCATCATTTGGAAAGATGCTGATCCCCAAACTCAGCGTGACGAAAATAGGCTTATCACACACGATAATTTCAGTTTTGAAGCTCTCAAATATTCTCTGTGCAATGTCGATGACTTCCTGATCGGTATGAATATCAGGAAGGATAATGACGAACTCATCACCGCCCAATCTTGCTAATACATCCCTAGAGCGCAGTGACTGATTGAGACGCTCAGATAGCTTAATTAGAAGTTG
Source organism: Vibrio sp. D420a (assembly GCF_030248625.1). Lineage (NCBI taxonomy): Bacteria > Pseudomonadati > Pseudomonadota > Gammaproteobacteria > Vibrionales > Vibrionaceae > Vibrio > Vibrio sp. D420a. Next base: position 7,658 of record NZ_JAHGAN010000001.1, read on the forward strand.
GTCGCCTGCCGCATGTCCCATTGAGTCGTTGATGTACTTGAAGTGATCCAAGTCGATGAACATGATGGCGAATTTCTTGTTATCCCGAGAAGAGAAGCGAATCGTTTCATCCAGCTTGTCTTGAAATAACGTTCTATTGGGCAGTCCTGTTAAAACATCTGAGTAGGCGAGGTTTTTAATTTTCTCTTCCTGTAGACGTTTTTCAGTAATGTCTTCAAACACGCCACGATAACCGCTGAAAGCTCCGTTCTTGGTGATGGGTTTTGCGGATATCAGTAAACAGACGATGCGCCCGTCCTGATGTTTGAACCAACATTCAACGTCGACCAGATTTTGTTGCCCTTGCATTGCGTTCAGGTAGCTATTGCTTTCTTGAATATTGAACTGGTTAATCCGTTTTCCAATAAGGTCACTTGGTTGATAGCCGATGATCTCGCTTGAGGAGTGTGAGCAATAGGTGAAGCGATGGTCGACGTTGGTTTCCCAAAGCCAATTTGAAGTGCTGTGGGCGATATCGCTGAATCTTTCTTCCGCTTTCTTTAGATCCTGAATCAGCATTTCATTTTTCAGTGCGGAACTGATGATGGCACGCAAGTTTTCAAACGCTGTGCCTTTGCGACTACTGAGGTTGACAGTCATAAAGCCAATCGGTTTGTTGGCAAACGACAGCGGGAACACCATCAAAGAGTAGCGTTGCTGGTAAGCCTCGATATTATTGGGAATCAGATGGTTGGCATTAAACACCTTTTTATCTGATGGAACGGGCTGATTGTTACGAACCGAAATGATATTGGTTGCGGTGAGTGTCTCGGCGTGGATATCGTTGAAAATAGATATGTACATTTCCGAGAGCTTTAAGATGTCGATGGCGTACTTTTTGATAGTCCCAAGGTCGAAAGAAGCGTTGAGATTATTGACGATAGCCCGAAAATAGTTGAGATAGTACTCAGTTTCAAAGCTCTGAAACTTAATCGCTGTCTGTTCTATCCTGTTTTTGAGTGTCGTCAGATCCGCTATGAATTTGGTTAACTTTGCGGGTTGGGTACTCAGCTCAAGATACTTTAATGCATTGATTTGAAATTTCGACGCAACTTCTAGCCAAAACAGAACATCATCAGACTCCAATGACTCGTCCAAAGTTTGTTTTAGAAGTTTCAACACATCTTTGTAGTCGTTGTTTTCTAAAGCCCGATGAAAAGTATCCAGAACGCACTGAACCTGCTCGCTGCTGATTGCGCCCTTATGTTGTGCGATCACGTGAACAATATGTTCATGGGTATCATCGAAGACAGCTTGTTTGTCGGTATTCAGAAGTCCTCTATTGTGTACTTGGTTGTGGTTAAATTTTTGCGTGTTACAGCCGCATGACTCACGAATAACCAACGATGTTGGGATCTTAACTTCATTAACTGGAGGCTGTCCTTCGATCTGTGCAATCACTTCTATGGCTGCGGCTCGGCCTAACTCAAACAAAGGCTCTCTGATGCTGGTTAGCGGAGGCTCAGAAAATGCGCCCTCTAAAGTATCCATTGAACCAACAACCGCTATATCTTGAGGCACTTTAATTCCTAACTCTTGGCAAGCTTCAACCACTCCCAGTGCTTGGTTATCGTTGATAGTAATTACGGCGTCGATAGGCTTATTTTTGTCAGACAAAAAGCATTCAAGTTCCTGCTTGGCAGATCGCTTTTTTAAGTCAGAATAGAGCACAAGATCAGGATCGAAAGGGATGTCGTATTTTTCTAGTTGGGCTCTGTAGATGTGCATTCTCTGCTCAGAAGAAGCGTGATGTTCAGGGCCGCGGATCAAGAGGATGTTACGGTAATGATGAACGTTGACAAAATGATCAAAAAGATCTGAAAAGCCGGTTTCGTAATCGGTTGAGATACTGGTGTAGGGGCTGATTTTACTGCCAATATTGACGATAGGTACATTAGAGAACTGCCCGATGAAATCTGCACTTTCTCTTTCATTAACAAAGCGCATATGAGAGCTGAATGGGCTGATGACGCCGGAAATTAGCCCCATATTGACGAGATCAAATACCTTATCGCGCGCCAACGTTAAATGGTCAGTCGATTTAATGACTCCGCCACAAAATCCGATGATGTTGTAATTATGCTGTTCTGCTACGTGGGCAGCACCTCGCATGATGCCTTCGTGATAGTGGGAGGTCATAGAGCCCACTAAAACCGCTATCGTAGGACGTCCATTTTGTAAGCCCATCATCGATTTTCGTAGAGAGTCATTCATAATACTAACTGCCTTGTTATTTTTATTTGTATTATTTATCTGCGTAAGAAAAAGGCAAATTCTCAACTCTGGGAGCGTGATCTCGTTAGCTATCCATACACAGTTCGAATAGATAGTTATGAAGTGAGTCATGTTTTGCTTATGGCAGCTTTTGACGGTGCTTTGATTTCTTTTTAGGTCGCATGAAGAGTAAAACGATGAATATTTGAAACGTAAAACCGCAATTTTGTACAAAAGCTTCTTTAACTTATAGAGTAGAGTGATGGATTCAGAGGATGTCGATACCTGAGGAATGGCGAGATGAAGAAAGCGAAAAAGGAAAAGGCGGATTACAAGATCACAGAAGAACTTGGTGGCCTTGAGATCCTGAACGCAGAATATGAAAAGCAGAATTTCTCTCGCCATAGTCATGAAGGGTATACGCTCGGAGTGATTGAACAGGGCGCACAACGTTTTTATCGCACGGGTGGTCATCACGTTGCACCTCAAGATGCCATTATCTTGGTCAATGCCGATGAAGTGCATAGCGGGCACTCGGCTACAGAGGGTGGTTGGGCGTATCGCGCTATGTACCCACTGCCAGAGCAACTTGCGAAAATAACTCAAGAGCTTAATTTGCCAAACTACGGCGCGCCATACTTTCCACGTGCGGTGGTTGAAGACCCTGAACTCGCTAACCAATTGCGTTTGGTCTTCAATACCATTGATGAGTCGGACAATCGCTTACTGCGTGAGACTTTGATGTACGGCATGTTAGTTAAGCTTATCAGTCGTCATGGTAAAAGCCCGCTCAAACCTCAACTCGACAGCAAAACGCAGCGACAACTGGTGTTGGTTAAAGAGTTTCTCGATGATTTTCCACAGGCCGATGTCTCTTTGGAAGAGCTTTCAAAGCTGGCGGCTCTGAGTCCGTATCATTTGGTTCGTTCATTCCAAAAAGAGTTTGGCTTACCGCCTCATGCTTATCAAATCCAGTCTCGATTGCGCCTCGCGAGAACTTTGCTCAAACGTGGTCACTCTATATCGGATACGGCGCAAGAGTGCGGTTTTCACGACCAGAGCCATTTTCATCGACACTTTAAAAAGGCCAATGGCTACACGCCAGGTCAGTACATCAAGATGTTATAACGCTTAATATTGAGCAAGTTTGTACAATCGCGAATAACATAGGCTGACTAAATTGTTCCCTAAGGTTTAACAGATTTAAAATGGAAGTATCAATATGACGAGAAAATCTCAGCTTTGGAAAGGGGCGTTAGCCGGGATGCCACTGAGTATTGCGGTGATTCCATGGGGAATATTGGCGGGCTCGTATGCCATAGATGCGGGGCTTGACCCTCTTCAAGCACAGGCGATGTCAGCGATTTTGTTTGCAGGTTCAGCGCAGCTGGTTGCGGCAGGTATGTTTAAGGCTGGAATCGGCTTAGGCACCATGTTACTAACCACGCTGTTCATTACGTCACGTCACTTTTTATACAGCGTCTCTATGCGCGATAAAATCAGTGATTTACCGACACGATGGCGTTTACTGTTGGGTTTCTGGCTGACGGATGAATTGTTTGCGATCTGTAGTGGTCAATCCAAACAAGAGTTTAATCGTTGGTATGCGGCAGGCGTTGGAGGTGTGTTCTATCTCTTCTGGAATCTGGCGAGCTTTGTCGGCATTGTCGCAGGTAGCCAAATTCCATCTCTGAATGAAATTGGTTTGGATTTCGCCGTTGCAGCGACCTTTATTGCTCTAGTATTCCCGCTGATTAATACCATGCCGGTTATTGTATGCGTGCTGGTATCATTGTTGGTGTCTGTGGTGTTGACGGTTCACCAAGTCGAAGGAGCGTTAATGGTGGCTTCAATTGCGGGTATGCTCTCTGGCTTCCTTTGCGAAAGTTACAAAGATGGCAATGTTTCAAGCCATTCGATCACAGAAGGAGAGTCATCATGATCTGGTTAACCATACTGCTGATGACAGCGATTGTGTTTGTGAGTCGTTATTTGTTTCTGGAGCCTGCAGTGCCACTTCGTTTGAACGCCTCAGCTCGTAGGTTACTTCGCTACTCTGGGCCAGCGGTATTAACGGCGATTTGGGGACCCATTGTATTTGCTCCAGAGAAAGAGCTATGGGTGAGTGCAGAAAACCCTTACTTAATCGCAGCGCTAGTGACTTTTTTGTTGATCTGGAAAACAGGCAATGTGTTAGTCACCATCCTGGTCAGCATGGGAGTGTTTCTTTTGTATAACTTGGTGCTAGTCGATTATCTTTTCCACTAATAAAAACAGGGCTCATTTGAGCCCTATTTTTTTGTGTTCTCAGCTTACTTGTAGAAAGCTTCAACTGTGCCTTTCAATGTGATTAGCATTGGGCGACCGAAACGGTCTAGCGCTTTAGGTGAAGGGATTTTTACCCAACCTTCGCTGATGCAGTACTCTTCAACGTCAGTACGCTCTTTACCGTTGAGACGAATGCCGATGTGGTGTTCGAAACACTCAGCTACGTGGTGTGGGCTGCGTGGGTTACCTGCTAGACGATCTGGTAGAGCTGGCTTTGCTGTGTTATCTGTCATGATGCTTACTTACAGTAAATAAAAAGTGCGTCATTGTAGACAAAATAAGACCTGAGCATCAAGAAAAGTTGTCATTATTCTAGGGTTATTTGTCAGGTTGGATAAAACCATGAACAAGCCCGTCGGGTTATTAGGGAGTGTTGATCTTTCGAGCTGGTTTTTGCAGCGAGTTGCTGGGTATTTATACAAGGCAGAGGCTTTGATGTGTAGCTAGCCTACATGAGAAGCCGATAACGCAGTAGAAATGACCAGCAAACGCTGCCCGAAGGGGTCGGCTAAAAGCGTTTTACTCTTTGTTGAGGGAGATTTGCTTAGAATGACTAGGCTACTTCTCCCTCGCCGCGATTAAAACGCTTTTATCTCGAACAAAATTCAACCACGAAAGGTCAACACGCCCTAAGCAATTCCACTCGCTATGTATAGACAGAGCGTTTACCATGTAGCATAAATTTGTATTTGGAAGTAATTACTATGTCTTTTCCTCCTTGCCCGAGCTGCAGCTCTGAATATGTTTATCAAGACCAAAGCCACCTTGTTTGTCCTGAATGCGCTTATGAGTGGAACCCTGAAGAAGTCGCGAAAGAGAACGAACTCAACATCAAAGATGCGAATGGGAGCTTATTGGCGGAAGGGGATAAGATTACTTTGGCTAAAGACCTAAAAGTAAAAGGCAGTTCTCTTGTGTTAAAGATTGGCACCAAAGGGGTTATCAAACGAATGAACGATGGCAAAGATCACCAATTAGACTGCAAGCTTGACGGCGCTGGTGAAATGATGGTGACTGCTAAGTATGTGAAAAAGGCGTAGTACGCCGCTTTGGTGAGTAGGGTGAGACTGTGTATTGCCCCTCAAAACCAAGATTTGTTTTGTTCGAAACTGCTAAGTATGCAAAAAGTCGATGTTGATAAATGATATATACTGAAGTCACTGCTTTGTAACCACGAAGGTGACGAAATGTCGAAAACCACTAAGCTACAAAACGAAGACAAACTGTTTAAAAAAGCGATGGAAGTCGGAACTAAGCTAGCCGAAATGCAAGGCTTTAAGCTCAATGACCCGAGTATGTCACAGTCGGTAAAAGCAAAGGCTATCTATCTATTTTTAGTCGATGCAAAGCAAATTACGCCTCTCCCTGCTGACAAGCAAGAAGGTAAGGACATTAAAAAGCGTCTTGCCGTTTGGATTCACAGTGCATTGCCAGAGGGTGACCCTCTCAAATAATCAAACGAATATAAAAATCCCCAATCAGTCTAGCCTCTGATTGGGGATTTTTTGCATGTCAAAAGTCTTAGAGTTGTTTTTTAGATTTGGTTACGCTTTGCAGTAAACACGCGCGTCACGTGGTGTGTAGATGCCAAATGTCACTGTACGTAGTAGGCCGTTAACAAACGTCTCTTGAACTTCTACTTTTGCTACTTTATCTGCACCGCCACAAACTTTCGCAGCATCGATCTCTTTCTCTTGCGCCAGACCGTTAATAAAGAAGTGTTGTGGTGCTTCTGTTGTTACTTCTGCTTCGTCCGGTGCCATAACAAATGTTTGTTGAGCACAGCCTGTTGCTACCATAGATAGTGCCGCGATAAGAATTAGCTTTTTCATAGTGTTCTCCATTGAGTAATCATGTTTCGGTTAACCAACACTCAGCGGTGTTGGCTAACGGTTGATGGAGTCAATTATTCCAAAGTTCTTATTTTGTTACTGTATAGGTTTGTCAGGCTCAGAATTACATTTCGGTAAGCATAACGTAAACAGTGCGCCGTTTAGTTTTGTACTGCGTTTCACGCTGGCGTAACCACCGTGTTGTTGGCAGATCTTCTCAACAATTGAGAGGCCAAGGCCATGGCCACTCTTACCTTTATTACGAGCTTTATTGCCCACATAGAAGGGTTCAAATAGGTGAGCGATGTGTTCTTCATCGACACCCGGTCCGTCATCGTGGATCTCAATACACAGGTACTTCTCTTTTTCGACAAGATGAATGTCGATTTGTGATTCGGCAAACTTAAATGCATTGCGAACGACATTATCGAGAGCACGTTTGAGCTGATGTTTGTCAGCGTCCAATTGATGGTCAGTATTGAGGTGAGACGTCATCGCTAGCGTTAGCTTGGTCTCTTTTTGCCATCGTGGTATCAATTTATCGACGTAAGTTGAAAGCTCAAAACGGCTCTTTTCTAAATCCAATTTTTGGTTATCAAGTTTGGCAAAATAGAGCAGTTCATCCACCATGCCTTCCATCTCTTCGGTGTCTTCTACAATGCTATCGATGGTAGCTCTCTGGTCTTGGTCGAGCGGTGTGTCTTTCAGCAGTTCAGCTTGCCATTGAATGCGGAAAACTGGCGTTCTGAGTTCATGGGCAACAGCGTTAGTCAGTGCACGATTGCTGTCGATAAGGTGCTGAATTTTGTCTGCCATGAGGTTAAAAGAGCGATTCAGCGTACCAATTGCGCTGCCGCTACGGGTTTCCGCTCTTATCGAAAAATCGCCAGAAGCGAAGCCTAGAGTTGCGCGCTCTAGCTTCTTCACTCTACGGTGAATGACGAACAGATGCCCTGAAGCGTAAATGACAAAGCTGAGAGAGAAGAATAACCAGAGCAAATCATCTTCGAGCTGAATCTTTTGTCGCACAAAGGCTTCTTCATCAGGCGCATAGCGATAAATGGCATCTGATCCAGGGAAGTGAAACCAGAGATCCCTGTCGTCATCAAACAGGACCGGCATATCTGATTGAGCTTTAAAAAACTCGACAACTTCAGAGGGTGCGCCTTGGCCAAGGGGGAACGTGGTCACGATATGTCGAGTCATGTCGGCAAACTGAGCAATAGCCTCTTCTGCGGCCTCAACGCCCTGATTAGTGGCTATATTGCTGATCAGCTGTTGGTGGGCCAACGCCTCGTAATCGTACAACACGAACTCGTAGTCGGTTGTCCACTGATAGACGGTGACTTCATAAGCGAAGATGCTTGCCATAAAGCAAGCAAACAGGCCGATGAGTGATTCTAGGTATATGCGTTTCATTATTCTCTTCGCTACTGGGTGAATTAACGCAAATTAGCCCCAAGCTGTGGAGACAAACAAGTAGCCTTTTCCTCGCAGTGTCTGGATCTTTTCAGCAGGGGAGTGGTCATCACCAAGCATTTTTCTCAGACGTACGATTTTGTTGTCTACTGTTCTGTCGAATCCATCGTATTCAATGCCACGTAATTCTTGAGTTAGGGTGTCTCTGGAGAGCGCAGTATCCGGCTGGTTAGCAAGTATCCAAAGTAGGTCGAACTCACTGTCTGTTAGCTGGACAATCTTGCTGTCTAATTCACATCGTTTGTATTTGTTTTTTAGTACTAACTGGCCAAAAGTGATTTGATCTTTGTCTTCATCGACAGCGTCAACGGGCTCTGCACGTCGCAATAAGCTTCTAACACGAGCAAGAAGAACGCGTGGTTTAATGGGTTTCGTCACGTAATCATCAGCCCCTGTTTCTAATCCGGCGACATGGTCAAAGTCATCATCACTGGCTGTTAGCATCAAAATCTTACCGAGGAATTTTGTACGCGTCTGTCGGCAAATTGTCAGGCCATCTGCGACAGGCAGCATCAGATCAAGCAGAACAATATCGGGCTGGTGTTCTAGCATGTGGTCAATGGCTTCACTGCCATCATCTAATGTCGTCACATCAAAACCTTGGGTAACAAAGTAACTCTTTAATAGCTGTTGAAGTTTCAAGTCGTCTTCAACGATGAGCATGGAATGTTGTGTCATAAATTTTCGGCCGTTTGGTATGAAAGACTTAGATTAAGAACGCAGGGCACAGCGTAAATCATGAATGCCAAGTTTATAGTTTGTTCTTGTTCGAGTGCTTTATTATAAAACATGGAAATGTATTGTAATGATGCAGTACGACATTTCCATACATCATTCAGACAGCTAATGACAAAAACGTTCCATAGAATTCTCTCCATACCAACATTGGAGAGAAATTATGAAGCAATATCGAAACCTATTATTAGCCTTACCGCTGATTTTGCTAGCTGGATGCAACTCGAGTTCGAGCGGTACTCATAAAGCTAAAGTCGCTAAACCCGTGGCTGATTATAAGTTTACTGAAAGTGCCCTGGACGAAATCATCGAAGATCGAGAAGACTACTTTGAAGGTATGCGCTTAACTTATGACGGCAAGTCATATGAACAAGTTCAGTATGCAGAGGGTTTTGGTGACATCTTACTTATTACAAGATTGGCCGATGTTCATGGTCAAACCATTGATGTTGCGGTCTACAATGACAGGCGAAACTGCTATATCTACTCGCCAACAACATTGCTTAAAACTTTTGATTGTAGAGCTAATAAGCGAACGGTAGGTAAAGATCAAACGTTGATTCAATCTGAAATCGATGACTCACGAGAGTCGGTAACCATCGAATTCTACAATGAGGCTTTTGAAGCGTTGGGTAGCATGGGGTCTACTATCTTAACTGCCTCAGACGTTGACGGTAAGGTGAATATTGTTACTTCATTCGTATTTGATGATATCTATCGAGAAATTGACCCAGTAGACGGTCCTCGAAATGAATCAACATTAGGTGTGACGACGTTTCTACAATTGAAAGACATCGTGGACAAGCATGTTGGTCAAGAAATGACGATGAAGTTTAATAGCCATATTGGTGGTAGTGGTGATGATGATATCAACATGTACACAGGTTTGCTGATCCACAAAACCAAGATGCACACGGTAGTCACACCTAACGGTTCGGTTTTCTCTGGCGGCACTGACCTTTTCGCAGCTGGCCAAACTCGCACTCTCCAGCGCGCGAAGAAGATCGATAACTTTGAAACACTGAAGCAAATTGGTGTTCATAGTTGGGGGACTGAAGGTAAAACAGCAAAAGATTTCCCCTACACGGATGAAAGTCACCGTAAACAAGCGACTTACTTCAACACCGTAATGGGTGACAAGGGTATCGACTTCTATCTGTTCACGTTAGATTCAGCACCATTTAAAGGTCAGCATTGGGTGACCAAAGCAGATTCAGATAAGTATCAATTTATCACGCATATTGAGTAGAGAAATCTCCACGCAGTGACGTCATTTGGCGTCACTGTCAATTTTGCACCCGTTGTTATCACAACGCGCGACGCCAGTTAGCCAGTAAGATATTTTGTAGCGGTTGTTAGCGAAGCGTAGATAACACCAGTCTGCCAATGGCTTCACGAGTGGCCAGCGCAATGGCGCGTATAACCAACCTTTTCCCACCAAATCCCAAGCCTTATGGGTAACGTCTAACCCCAGTATCAACTTACCCTTGTCATTCAATGCATGCAAAACCGTGTTGGCCGCGTTGGCGTCAATGTTTGGGTAATGAGCAAATTCAGCGCTGTAGATATCGACCGTCTTTATACTGTTATTGGTGTCTTGCTTTGTGAGGGCATTCATCTCCTTCGAGCACAAAGGGCAGGTTCCATCATAAAAGATTGTCAGTTTTGGCTTTGCGTCTTGCCCGTTCATTTTATCGCTTCCTTTTATTTATCAAGAATTTTAGAACACCTATGTATTAGTACTCCTTAACAAACTGTCCAGATCACTATCTTACTGTGTTTAAAGGGAAAGGTATGTTAAATGAACATATTCAGGCTACTGTAACGTCTACTGTGAGTTCTTACGTTGACTAATTAACCTGAAATAACAGGAAATAGGTTATCAGGCTGCCTTTTGCGGTTAATTCAAACTTAACGACCCAGCCGATTTTAGTAACTGATACGATGCCGCTTGAGCAGTTTGTATAAAGTGGTTCTTGATACGTCCAGCGCTCGAGCAGTCGCTGAAATATTGTAGTGCTGTTGTTCGATGGTTTGTCTAATACGTTTCTCGGTTAATTCATCTTCTATCGAACTGCCATTCTGTGGTTCTTTAAACGCCAGCTGCATATGTTGAGTTTCAAGGCTCGAATGGTCAGCGTAAACCACCGCTCTTTTTACCGCATTGAATAGCTCCCGAATATTCCCGGGCCATTGATATTGCTTTAGTACATCGAGTGTTTTGCTCGAGATGACGAAGTGGCTTGCATCATTCTTTTGCAACTCAAAATGTACCAGCGCTTCAATATCCTCACGGTGTTCTGATAGTGGAGGGATCTCAAGGTTCAATACATTAATACGATGATAAAGGTCTTTTCTAAATCGACCAGCAGCAACGGCTTGTTCAAGGTTGATATTGGTAGCAAACAGAACTCGGCAATTGATCGGGATTTGTTTGTTACTACCTAAGCGTTCAATGTGGCTGTTTTCTAAAAAGTGCAGTAGGTATGTTTGTAGCGGTAGCTCAAGATCTCCGATTTCATCCAAGAAGAGTGTGCCATTTTGTGCTCGCTCTACATGGCCGATATAGCGTTTAGCTGCGCCGGTAAATGCTCCTTTTTCATAGCCAAAAAGCTCTGAGTGAATTAAAGAGTGAGGGATAGCACCGCAGTTCAATGCGACAAATGGTTGATGTTTGCGTGGTGACTGGTTGTGGATCATCCTTGCACAAAGGCTTTTCCCTGTTCCCGTTTCACCTTGGATTAAAACTGGGTAGGTTGAGTGAGCCACCTTATCTATTTGCGTTTTGATATCTTGAATGATCTTTGAGTCACCAATCAATCTGCAGCGTTTTTCTCTGTCAGTGAGATAGTGTTTAACGGGTTCACCATCTATCATTCCCAATAAATGGCCTAAGCTTTTTGCAAGCCATTTTGCGTCTATTGGATGGTGGAAATAATCCCAAAAGCAGTGATGAATAAACGAAAGGTTGCGTACAGGCTTATCATAAAAAATACCGATCAGACCTAGGTTTGAGAATCTCTGTTTAAGCATAAGTAAGGACTGACAAGTTGCATTGGTGATTGGCTCGTCAAGGCAGACGATAACAATAGGTATTTTGTGTGTATCTAACACGTCAGTTAGAGCGTCCATAGTGTTGACCTTGACAATATCCCACCGGTTATCGCGCAATGAATCTACCCAGTCATGCAGCAGCGAATGATTGCCATGACAAAGCACGGCAGCACAACGTCTATTTTTTTGTTCAGTTGACATCTGCATCATAGGTTCGCTTTACTTATATTTGCCCCTAATAATAGTAGAATGGAAGTAGCAGTATTTCTATTGTTGATATTCTTATCATTAAGAAATGGCGAATTATAATAAGTTAAATGAATCGTTGGAGTAAGAGCGTATGTTGAAGCGTGCTGTTTGGTTGGTTTTACCATTGATAGCTGTACTAGGCGGCTGTGCAAGCTATAGCATCACAGAGAAAGACATGACCGAGTACTTGCAAGAATCAGTCGAAATCAACCAATCAGTTGGCGTTGAGAACATGATGTATGCTCAAGTTGCGGTCGAAGATTTACAAGTTAAGATTGGACGAGCGGACGCTGATCGCGTGTCAGTTTATGCAAACACGAATGCTCAAGTGCAAGTATTCAATATGCCTAATATTGGACTAGAGCTCGATATTGAGTTCAGTGCGATTCCTGAATATGACAAAGAGAGCGGCGAAGTGTATTTGAAATCGTTGCGCTTAGAGAACTTCAATGAAAGTGGTAAACAGTTGCCTGACAACATATCTAATCTACTACAACCCGCAGTGTCTATGATTGGGTTGGCGTTATCACAAGAACCTGTTTACAAGCTTGATAGAGCAAAGGTTCAAGAAGCACTGTTAAAGTCGGCTGAGCCGAACTTAGTGATCAAGAACAATAGGCTTGTTATAGAGCTGTTTGACTGAGCCTACCTAACCCCAAATTGATTCGCGACTAGAAAGTTATAGATATAGCGGGATCATTTGACGCCAATAACGTCCTCGATGCGCGCGCCCGTCCCACTCATACATTCGATGCTTAATTCCTTTTTGGTTGAGAATACGGCTGAGCTGGTGGTTGTTCTGCAAAAATGGGTCTTCTTTGCCTATCGCAAAAACAATATCGCTATTTTTGATTTGAGTGAGTTGGTCAGAAGGCGGTAAACCCGGCAGAAAGTGGGTTGGGGTGTGGTAATAAATTTCGTCGTTGTACAAGCCATCAAACAGGTCTTTAAATGACTCAGTACTCCAAGTGAGGTCGTAGCGACCAGAAAAGGCGACCAATTTCTGGAACAGGTGAGGGTGTCTAAAAAATAGAGTTGCAGCGTGGTAAGCACCCAGAGAGCAGCCGTGCGAAATAGTACAAGGGTGGCTGTTCTTACTCGCCATCAATGGTAGCACTTCTCTGAGAATATATTCTTCATACTGACAATGGCGGTGCATTCGGCCAAAAGGGTGCGCCCAAAAACAGTACATACTCTCGGTATCGACACTATCCACGCAGTAGAGTTGCAGTTGCCCCGCATTGATTTTATTGGCAATTGAGTCGACTAAACCAAGGTTCTCATATTCGTAGAAGCGGCCAGTACGAGTGGGGAAGACCAGAACTTTGGCGCCAGCATGCCCGAATATCAATAGCTCCATATTGCGATTGAGGTTGGGGCTCCACCATTTGTGATACTCACGTTTCATCACAATCCCCCAAGGTTTTAAAGAATGACTCAACACTTTTACGTAGCTCACGACGCTGTTTGCCTTCACCTCGGTAAATAAAGTGCCCTGCCTCTAATACAAACAGCTCTTTTTGACCTTTACAGGCGTTGTAGGCGCTGAATTGCCCGGGAGGTGCAACATAAGGGTCGAACAGTGCTAGCCCCCAGTGAGAAGGTTGAGAGATAAACTTGGCGGCGCATGAGGTATCAAAATAGGGGAGGTTACGAGCAAGCAGGGCTTGATTACCAAAATCGATGAGAGCTTGTGTACTGCCAATGGTCGGCATAGTTAAGCGTAGCGATACATTACCAAAAGTAGGTACATGAAAATGACAACGTTTGATGCGCTTATCAAAGGCCGTAGCAAAAATAGCAAGACCACCACCCAAGCTATTTCCGATCATGCCAATTTTATATTTGAGGTTGGGGTATAGAGTGAGCACCGCGGAAATCCCACACCACAAATCTTGAACGCATCCGCCTAAGATGTAGTGCTCTCTGTCTTGAACGTTGTGCAGTACATGCCAGTATGGATCGTCTGAGATCGGGTGATGATGGCTGCGACTGATACCACGCACACATGGGACTAATATCGCTGTATGTTTTAGTTTCCAAGTTGTATCTGGTTCATCAAGTCCGCCGTAACCGTGAGCCCATACCACCGCGCAGTGAATCTCTTCTTTCTCGGGTAGTAACAGCCAACCACCTACACGTACGCCATCGGTCGAGTTGTAGTAACAATCGAATACACGCCAGTGATTCACAATACGTCCAGTGTCTTGCAAGCTGACATAGGGTGTCACCTGCAGTGATCGCTCATACTTCTGTTGCCAAAAGTAGGCGAAGTCGGCTGGCGTAACGCTTGCTTCAACTTGTAAGAGTTGGTCTAGGTCGTATCCGTAGGTCGGATCGAAGTCGTAATTGTGTTTAAAAGTCACTGGCATCTCGCTACTGGTTTTAGCGTGGAAAGAAAAACATTAACGATTTCATGTTACATGTTTATTGCGAACACCATGTTTGAACTAAGCCACAAACTTGTTTGAATATTTTCAACTTGAACAGGCAGAAACCTTGGTGCTTTCTTTATTTATAGACCGACAAATAGCACTCTATCCAGTTGAAATGTAATTAAATTATGAATAAATAATAAAGAAAAAGCCGCCACGAGGGCGACTTTGTAAATGAAGGGGATAAGACCTAACGGCTTATGCGCTCCTTTTAAACGGTTTGAGCAGTTGTTTTCCAAATACATTGATAAGAGCGCCTGTCACAATCAAACCACCACCTAGGTAAGTCCAAATCGATGGTATTTCATTAAATAGCCACACTCCAAGCAGCGCAGAAAAGACGATTTGCACGTATGAGTATGCTGAGGCTTTACCAGCAGCTTGAGTTTGCATTGCTTTGGTTAAGCCATATTGGCCGATCTGAGTGAACACACCGACTAATACCAACATGATGGTAATGAATAAGCTTGGCCAAACAAAGTCATTCCAAATCAGGGCTATTGATATCGGTAATGCAACCATAGGGAAGTACAGAATGATCACTGAGCTGTCTTCAGTTTGGCTGAGCTTTCGTACAATTACGTAGGCAATCGAACTACCTAATGCGCCAATCAATGCCATCATGATGCTGAACAGAGGCAGTTCATTGGTCATGCTGCTGTTCATATTGGGTTGAACCATCACAAATAGACCTGCAAGGCAGAAGACAATACAGATCATGGTTGAGGTTTGAACACGCTCTTTTAGAAACAGAACACCAAGTAGAGCAGTAAATACAGGGTGCACGTACTGAAGAATGGTCGCTTCTGCCAGCGGAAGTGTCGTCACTGCATAGTAAACACACATCAATGCCGCGGTTCCGACTGCCCCTCTAACGAATAACAACGGTTTGTTGTTACCCCAAACTGAGATGCCTTTTCGCTTAACGTCAATATAGCTGATGATAAGAGACACCAAAGCCCTAGCGGCGACAATTTCAAAGACAGGAATGCCATAGTTGCTCACGTACTTTACGCATGCCGACATCAGCGCGAAACCTAATGCGGATAGCAACATAAAGCGAACCCCAACGGGGATGAACGAGAAAGAGAGTGAAGGCATAGGATTGTCTTTGTGAGTTTAGTAAGAGCTGAAATGAATCATACCTCAATTGTAAACACTGAACGTAAACGAATTGAAAATTATTCCACTTTACGTTTACAAAATCATCGGACTGTTTGGGCATGATAAGTGTTCATAAATCACTCTGGACAAGCTCTCGGTAACCTCTTATTTTGGTAGCAATCCCATAACGAAGGAATGCTTAGTTTATGTTTAGTCATGTATTTTTAGGTGTAGAAAGTATCGCGCGAGCAAAGTCATTTTATGATGCAACCTTAGCGGCATTAGGCCAAAGCGAGGGTGTAGTGGATCCTAAAGGTCGCTGTATTTATCTATCTGAAAATGGCGTTCTGGGTTTAACCCAGCCAATTAATGGTGATCCTGCCAGTGTCGGTAATGGGATGACGGTAGGGTTTGTTGCGAAATCTCCAGAAGAAGTGGATGAGTGGCATCGCATTGGTTTGGAAAACGGCGGTACCAGTATTGAAGACGCTCCAGGTGTGAGGGATTCAGGTGTGCGTCGACTTTATATGGCATATTTGCGTGATCCGGATGGCAATAAAGTCTGCGCGACCCATTTTATGCCATAGTTGCATATACTAAAATTAGAGTAAGAAGATTGCATTGAGGAGAGTGACATGGAACATAATGAACGGTTTTATGAGAGCTTTGAACGCTGTCGAATCGATCAAGAGTTTTTAGAAGCTTTCCTCAGTGATTTTTGTGAGCATAACCCACGGTTTTCGGAGCGATTTGCCAATGTTGGCTTAGAGCAACAAACCAAGATGCTTAAGGCGTCGATCATCTTGATCTATAACTCTTCTGGTTTACCAAGTGTAAGAAACTCGGTAAAGCGCTTGGGTAAGCAACACAAAGACCTAGGGATGGATATCTCAGAGCAAGAGCTTAATGAGTGGTTTCAATCACTGCTTAATACGGTCAAAAAGTTCGACCCGCACTATGATGTGCAGGTCGAACAAGCTTGGACAGAAACACTCGATATTGGCCTCAAGATTATGAAGCAAGAGTGTGTCGTTAAATAAGCTTTGAGCCAGTTAAGCCTTGGTTACCCTAGCCAATACGTGTTTTAGTCGTAGCGCTTGCTTTAAAAGGTAAAACCGGCCTGGATACCAAAGGTTGAATCTCTGTTGTGCCAGTCGTTACTGCTTCTGAATTCGTACCAATCATATCCTGCGCGAGCTAGGAATTGAGATTGACCAAAAATAGGCGTTAGTGACTTGTATTCAACACCAATCCCGTAAGTGGCCCCGAAGTTAACTGTTGAACCTTTGGTGCTTGTGCCGTCGCTTTTTTTTGATTTTACTTCTGACTTTATATGGTAAGCCCCTAACTTACCGTAAATAGCAAAGTTATTACTGAGATTATGTTTGTACATAGGCGCTACGGAAACCAGTAAGGAATCCAAATCTTCGTCGACGGTGATTGTTGGATTATTGCCATATGCATATTTGTCATTGGCATTGATTAGAAGCAGTGACGATTCGATGTACCAATTGCTTTGCATAATCTGACTACCAAGCGTGAACTCGCCACCAATGTCATTGTTGTCGATCGCGACACCACCTAATACATACATCTCATTTGACGCGAATGCCGAAGTGGCTGCCATTGCCATCAAAGAAGTCAGTGCTGCTACGTGTAGTTTTTTCATTTTTTCTTCCGAAGTGTGTGAATTTCGGGAGAGGATTCTAGCGGCACTTTCAAAATAAAAAACAGCGTTCAAATAGATTAAGAACGTTTAAACAAGTATTAAATTTATCAATATCTAGACTTAGTGTTTTGAGGTCTAAAACGATGTTTTTTTAGATTTGTTATTTGATGGCTATCTTTTGATTTTATTAGCTTTGTTGAAATTTTTACTGTCAATTCTTGTATAAAAAGCTCTAGAAACTAAACGTTCGCTAGAGCTTAATATCGTGTGAATTGATCACCATTTTAATAAAGATTAAGCGTGCCGGATGAACCGCAAGCAGGCCTGTTCCAGTAGCAAAGGAAGATGAGGCTTAGAAATGAGCAGCCCAACCGACTAAGAAACCTTGTGACGCTGTGTCGTAACTGAAGGTGCCCGGGTTGCTGTAGTCGACCCAAGTGGATTTGTAGGCGATATTTAAATCGGACCAGTCATTAATTTGATAGCGCGCCCCCAGCAGTAGACCCGATGTGAAGTCGGTATCGCTACCTAGACCGATATCTAGGCTCGCATGAGTTTGCCAGCTAGCATTGAGTTTTTGTGTCCAACGCACCCCAATAAGATAGTCGATCCAATCCTCATCCAGTGACCGCGAGTTATTAATCAAACCTCCTCCACCGGTAGAGTAAAGCTTGGTATCAATGTCATTGTCCCACCATCGAAAACCCACGATGTAGTCAATAGCACCAAAATCATAATGATAGCGTTTAAAGCCTTTGGCTTCGAGTACGCCTTGCCTAATGTCTACTTCGCCTTTCAATAACCCAGAATTCCCAACGATTGAGTCGGCTTTACCGCTTAACTTCATGAAGCTGTAGTCGACATAGTAGCCCCATTGATTGTCGTAAATACCTTCAAGTCTCAACATAGCGCCCATGTCGAGATGATCCATGATGAACGAAGGATCGACATCGACATCAGTTGAGAGGTTTGCAATCGAGGTATCGCCTCGAATGTTAAGAGCCAGTGCATAGATCTCTACGCTGTGTTGCCACTGTTTTGTTGAATCAAGACCTTCGTTACTTTGAGCTTCGGTGACAAAGCCGGTACAGATAAGGGGAGTAAGCAAGTAGTTCCATCGAGCCATACAAATATCCTTATAACGTTTCAATGTGCGAATGATTAGTTGAATAACTATGACAAGAAACTTACTTGTTGATTATGCAACTTGTTTAATTTTGATTGTAGGCTATGTTTTCTGAAACAGGTCAAATAAAGAGCAATCGCATGAATCCACAGAGCATTTTTCTCATTGTTGCCGCCCTCGGTCTCACACCCATTGCCCTCTCTTACGGTTACGCGCCGACTGTATCTCTTGATTATCTTTTCGCTATCGATGCGACTCCGGTGAACGTCTCTCATATCTTTAGGGCTGTGATGGGGCTGTATTTGGCGTTGGTGCTGTTTTGGCTCTCTGGCGCAATGATCCAAAAGTATCGTCTTCCTGCTCTCTATAGCTTAGTTATTTTTATGCTGGGGCTCGCTGCGGGTCGTGTATTGAGTTTGGTGGTTGATGGCATACCACATTGGTTGTTGATTGTGTATTTGGTGCTAGAGGTTGGCTTTGGCGTGGTGGGAATAAAAATGATTAGAAACGAACAGTCTAAAATGGCTTAAGGAAGGAACGATGAAAAGGATACTTCACTTGTTGGTGTTGGTCGTTATGGGAAGCTGGTCTTTGTCCGCTTTCTCGGCTCAAGATAAACCGAATATCTTTGTTATCTTTACCGATGACATTGGGATTTCAAACCTAAGTGCGTATCACAACGGGGTGATGAGCAGTGAAACACCGAATATTGATAGCATTGCTGAGAAGGGCATGTTGCTCACAGACTATTATGCTCAACCTTCATGTACAGCGGGACGTTCAGCGTTCCTAACTGGACAATTACCTGTTCGAACGGGCATGCACACAGTGGGTTTGCCGGGTGGGCCTGTTGGGCTGCATGCTGACACACCAACGCTGCCAGAAATTCTCAAAACCATGGGCTATGTGACAGGCCAGTTTGGTAAAAACCACTTAGGTGACCGAGATGAATTTTTACCGACTATGCACGGTTTTGATGAGTATTGGGGTTGGTTGTATCACTTGAATGCAATGGAATACACAGAAGATCCTGATTGGCCAAAAGATGGTTCATTGGATGCATTTGCACCACGTAATGTGATTTACGCTAAGTCGGACGGTAAAGGCGGTCAAACCATTGAGGATGATGGCGCGCTGACTATCGAGCGTATGCGCACATTAGATGATGAAGTAAATAAACACGCGATCAACTTCATCGAAAGGGCGGTTGAGGCGGATAAGCCATTCTTCACTTGGTATTGTCCATCACGCGGTCACGTTTGGACGCATCTTTCACCTGAATACGAAGCTATGCTCGGCCAAAATGGTTGGGGACTTCAAGAAGTGGTGATGAAAGATCTTGATGATCATATCGGTGAAATGATGGCGAAAATGGAAGAGCTGGGTATTGCCGATAACACCATCATCATTTTCACTGCGGATAATGGCCCTGAAATCATGACATGGCCAGACGGTGGTATGACGCCATACCACGGTGAGAAAGGTACCACGTGGGAAGGCGGTGTTCGTGCACCTGCTCTTGTGAGCTGGCCAGGTAAGATTCCTGCTGGCAGTATCGGCAACGGCATTTTCGATGGTATGGACTGGTTACCAACGCTTGTTGCTGCAGCTGGTGGTCCAGCGGATCTGAAAGAGAAAATGCTCAAAGGTTACGATGGCTTTAAAGCGCACCTTGATGGCTATAACCAAGTTGATATGCTGACTGAAAAAGGCGAATCCAACCGTAAAGAGATTTACTACTACGAGAGAGACAAGCTGCAAGCGGTTCGAGTCGGGGATTGGAAGGCACACTTTGTGGTTCAAAACCATGGTTGGAGCGGTCCTAAAGAAGAACTGAACGCGCCACTACTGTTTAACTTACGACGTGACCCTTATGAGCGAGCGGCGGAAGAGTCGGGTATGTATCTGAAATGGATGGGGCAGAAGATGTGGGCATTTGGTCCTGCTCAGGCAGCGGTACAACAGCATCTAGCGACCTTCAAAGAGTGGCCGCCTAAAACACCGGAAACTCAACCTGAAAACACCGGTGGTGTCGGAAACTAACCGCTTTCAAATGTAAAAATCCCGCTCTAGATGAGCGGGATTTTTATAGGAATGTATCTTTCAGTCTCGTTACTTGAGCGTTGTTTTTCTCTCAATGAACTTAACTGGAACCATCAATTTAACCAAGCTTGTCTCTTGGTCTTGGATTTGGTTAACAACAATTTTCACTGACTCGCGCGCAAGACGTTTGAAATCTTGCTTGAAGGTACTCAACTGATAATTCAACCACTGTGTTTGCGGGATATCATCAAAGCCAATCACCTGTAGATCCTCAGGGATTCTAAGATTGAATTCCAAACGAGCTACATCCATAACCGCCATTGCGAGGTTGTCCGTCGCACAGAAGATGGCTTCTGGTTTAGAAGGTTCTGAAAACAGAGTTCTGATCGTTTCTAGGGCATCAAGGTAGTCATAATCGGCTTCAACAACGCGCGCTTGTTTACCCGTTAAATCTTCAAACTCAGCGCAAAAGCCCGATTCGCGCTCGTCATTGGTGTACGTTGGAACATTACCGGTTAGATAAACCGCAGATGTAACGCCACTGCTGTGAAACTGCTGTGCTGCAAGCTGTCCGGCTGCATAGTTGTCGCTCACAACATGGCTGCTCTTCGTGCCTTCAACCACACGAGCGTACTGAACAATAGGGATATCGAACTCTTCACACTCTTCATACAGAGATTTGTTGAAGGTTGCAGATGCGGCAATTACACCATCGACTCGATATTGGAAGATATTAGGGATCGAGTGGTTGTCATTTGCATCCACCTGCCACGGAATAAGTACTGCCGAGTACCCTTGCTTTTGTAACTCAGTAGAGATGAGTTGTAGGGTTTTCATGTGGATAGGGTAATCTGCATCTGGGAAGACCAATCCAATCAATTTAGATTCGTTGGTAGTCAGGCTTCGTGCAAAAGCATTAGGACGATAGTTGAGGGCTTTAGCGGCTTCGAATACTTTTTGCTTGGTCTTTTCCGATACCGAACTACCCGGCACAAATACACGAGAAACGGTAGATTGAGAAACGCCAGCCAGTTTAGCGACATCTTTTGAAGTTACGGTTGCTTTCGGTACCGAGGAGTGTTTTGGAGAGTTCATAGACCATGCATTTTAAGCCGAATTAATGGCGTGTAGAGTATCATAAGTAGGTACGTATTCAAAAAGTCAATTAAATCAAATTCTATGAAAAATAAGGCTTAAGAGATTATATTGGGTTATAGGCTGGGTATAACCCAAAAAGCTCTGCTGAGTTAATGAGATAACATCGCAGAGCTTTGTTTAGAACTTAGAAGATCCTACTCTTATTAGAAGTAGTAACGAATACCTGCAGCAAATTGGTCGTCGCTGTTTTCGTACTTCACGCCATTGTATGAGTCTTTGCCATTATCGAACTGATATTCAGTCCAAACTAAGAACTTGTTTTTCTTAAAGTGGTACTCAAGGCCAGGGATAATCAACTGACGCTCGTAACCATTGGCATTGTCGTCCGTGTCCGTTAAGTAGTTAACGTTAAAGGTTGGACGTAGGCCATTCTCAAAGTGGTAGTAAGTAAAGAATTCAGCGCCGCGGTGATCGTAGAATTCTGCTTGGCTGGTTGTTTCCCAGTTTGAGCCTTGGCTGTATGTGAAGCCAACAAACAATCCGTTATTGGTGTAGTTCACACCCAATAAACCGATGCGTTGAGTATCCCCATTTTTGATGTTCTGAACACCCGCCTCAACATCGTCAAACTCATTCTGATGGTAGGCTAAACCAATGGTTAGGCCATCCATAACCGTGTATAGCGTTGATGCACCCATACCGTTTTTCAGTGTTGCTGTTTTACCATCAGCTAAGCCAACATCTTCACGAGTCGTCTGGTAGGTAAAGCCGTATTTCCAGTTGTCGTTGATGTTATTGCGGTAAGTAATTGAGTTTTCTGCTCGGCCTGTACCAGAAGCGATGCCCCAGTCAGACAGGTTGTAGTAGCCAGAACCACGTGAACCAAATACACGGCCCATATCGGTAAACCAAGCGACATCGTAGAAGGTAGACCACTGCTTAGTACCTGCTGCAATCTTGCCGTACTTATCGTGCTCTACGCCTGCGTATAGAAGTCGGTCATAAATGTTGTCGCCGTTGGCACCAGAGTTGTAACCCCACTCAGCGTGGCCAAAGCCAGTCCAATCATTGTCTAGGCCCATTTTACCTTTCAGGCCAAAACGAGAGCTACCGCTGTTCCATTCGCCGTTATGATCGCCACCTTTGTCGTGATAACGAACGTCAAAACGGCCGTCTAGGGTTAAGCTGTCACCAGCTTCATTAGTAAATGTGTGGGCTGCAAAAGCAGAGCTAGAAGTAAGCGCAGCGAAGACCACTGCAGAGATAATCGACTTTTTCATTGTTGTTTTCACTTTATTCAGGCCGTCGAAAGCCACCGTGCTTTCAAGCCCGTTAAATGTAATGGTTCAGAGGGTGCACCCATCCGTGAGGCACAGGTTGGTTATTTTGAGTGGAGCAGGTTGCCGAGGGCGAGAAGGAGCCCTCGGCAGTCATGTCGACCTAGTGCAGGTATGGACTAGATAGACAAAAGGACAAGGTTACAGCGTTGGGTTTAGGATTGAAGAAGTGCGTTCGAACACATCTAGACCTTGCTGTTTTAGCCAGAAAGGAAGATCAATCAGTACCCAGTTTTCAGATAGCTTGTCGCCGTCACGGTAGTAAACGTCAACCACTTGCATGTCTGCGCGAACTTCGCCACCAGTCATACCTAGGAAGCCACCTGTGGGTGTGTTTGATAGGTTTGGCCAACCGAAGAAACAAGAGAAGCTACCTTCAGCGAAGCGACAAACGTGACCATTAAACTTCTTGTCTTTCAGGTTATTACGGAAAGGAAGTTGGTGTTGCTTCTGGTAACGTGGGATTGTGTAAGATGCACCGATACCACAAGGGCCGTACCAGATCATATCTTTAGACCAGCTTTTCTCTAGCACTTCTGGTGGGCAACCCATTGCGCCGCTGTCGTTAAGTGCAGATAGGTCATCAACCATCTTGTTCACTAGAGCAAGCGTTGCGACGCCCTCTTCTGGAGCTGCATCTTCAAACAGTAGACCGTCGTGGTTACGTGGGCCAGGGTATACGAAGTGCTTACCTGTTGATGGTGGTAGTGGGTAGCAACCCGCTTGGTCCATCATGCCTAATAGGTCTAGGAATAGGCCTGTCTTAGTGATTTTGCCGTCAACAACACAGTTAAATTCTGCGTAGCGAACGTTCATGATCTTACCAGTAGGGCGCATGCCTAGGTATTCAGCGTCGAATAGACCCATGAAGTGACCCATGCTCATTACCCAAATTTCATCTGGGTTGATTTCGTTGTTACCGCCGATGAAGATATCTTGACGACGCTGCATGCGAGTCATTGATTTCATCATTGGAGCCCAAAATACGTCAGCTGCCGCTTGAGCGCCTTCTTGCTCACGGAATGGGTAAACACCGCGCCACAAGTAGTCTTCAGAAGTGTGTGCTTTTAGTACTTCAGCAACGTTCTCGTGAGTTGCATTTTCCATCGCGTCAAAGTATTCGCGAACAATGCGTTTAGCTTCTTGATATTTAGACATAATTCATTCTCTTTATGTTGTCGAGTCAACATTCGGAACAGGACTCGATTTGGATTTTGTTACCGGCTGATTGCTCAGCCGGATCAATGTTTATTTCTTGCCTTGAGAGACTTTCAACTAAAGGGGATTAAGCTTTTGCCGCTTCCGCTTTTTTGCTCTTGTCGAAGATGCCGCCTTTCAATGTTTCTGGTAGAGATAGCCACAGTAGACCGGCCACAATCCATACGATTGGTGAGCCCCACATTGCTGTTGCAAGGTCGCTGCGCTCTTGGATGAATACCAGCACCATTGGTGCCCACATGCCGATGATACGACCACCGTGGAATAGAGCTGCGCCGAAGCTACGTAGGTGAGCTGGGAACAGTTCTGAGAAGTAACCACCCCATACTGCTGAAGCTGATAGGCCGAAGTTGTAGATAAGACCCAGGATAGCCAACATGTTTAGGCTGCCGATCATCACGTCGCTTGGAGCAACGAAGAATACCGATGCCATGATGCCCGCTAGGATGAAACCGAATGCGTTAACCTTACGGCCGTATTTGTCTGCAATTGCACCCCATACCCAAGCACCGAATAGAGAGCCGAATGCCGAGATAGAGAAGATGATGCCGATAGTCGCGCCGTCGAATTGACGAACTTCTTTCAGGTACGTTGTCACGAAGCCAGAGAAGAACTGGTAACCGTAGAAGTTAAGACCTGCTAGCAATAGACAAGTGATGGTTAGCTTGCGGTAAGGCGCGCTAAGCATTTCACCCCAAGAACCTTTCTTCGCTGGTGCATTTGATGCTTCCGCTTTCGCTTGATCTTCTTCACCGTAAGCGATCACTTTTTTGTCGCTCGGAAGGATAAAGATCATCACTACCGCAGCTGCTAGAGGAGGAATACCACCTACCCACATTAGGCTCTGCCATGGTGCGTCAATGCTAGAGATAAACGCTGCGTAAGCACCCATTGCCATAAGAGCAACCGAGAACATAGAAGAGGCGAACGCCGTTAACTTACCGCGAACTGTTGGCGTGAATAGGCCGATCATTAGGCTTACCGCTACTGTGAAGTAACCACCCAAAGAAATACCGATGATGAAACGCATTGCTGCCCACATAGCGTAGTCGGTAAACATCATGTTGATGATCGTTGCGCCGCCGTTCAGTGCAGTGATGATAATAAGAGTCGATTTCTTACCAAAGTTTGATGCCACCCATGCACAGCTTAGGGCACCAATAAGTGCACCAACCGACTGCCATGTATAGAACTGAGCCGTATCTGCTAAGTTAATGCCGTCATATGCATCAACGATGTATGGGCGTACGTAGTCAATAATTACAAAGTTATAACAATAGAAAAAGTAGCCTACTAGAATTGCAAGATAAGCAGCTACCCTTTGAATCATAGGAACTTCGCTCATGTGTTTTTTCGTAGTCATGACCGATAAACCTTTATTTTATATAGGGTGTTATGAGTTTTGATTACAGTGTAGTAGGTATTGATGTTTACTACACTGTCTTCGTTTCGGGAGAGATAATAGAGTTTTTGTGGTTATTAGATCCGTGATCAAAGTCAATTTTGAAATGAGTGCGTACCCATTTTGTGTGTTTTGGTGATCTTGATCCCATTTGATCGCAATTTTTGCCGTTTTGGGACTTTTTGAGCGTTTAATCGTCAATCTTAGTGACAATACTCACACTTATTGGGGGTTTTTGAGGGAAAATATCCAATTTTAAGTAATATTGGCAGCGAATGATTTGCGAAATACAATAAACGGAATCTCAAAATGGTTACGTACTCAAGTTTTGTGGTGATTGCTCTTTATGTGTTAACCACACTATTTATCAGCTACTTAGTGAACAAGCGCTATAGCGTAGGTGGCGACTTTTCTACAGGTGGAAAGCAATTTGGTTGGTTCACTGCAGGGGTATCTATTCTTGCGACCTACATCAGTGCGATGACATTCGTAGGCATGCCGGGCTGGGTTTATAGCTCAGGTATGGAAGCGATGAGTGTTCACTTAAATTATCCGGTCGTCATCTTTTTCGCTGTCGTTTTCTTTGTTCCCGTGTTCTACAAGCTTGGCCTGACTTCGATCTATGAATACCTAGAACACCGCTTTGGCGTTGTTGCTCGTACTATCAACTCGATTGTGTTTATTGTCGTGCAGTGTATTTCGGCGGGGGTGATTTTGTATGCCGTTGCTTTGATTGTGGTGCAAGTGCTACCGATTGGTATTTCCGAAGCGATTATTTACATCAGTTTGTTCACCGCGCTTTATACCTATGCGGGCGGTATTTCTACCGTAATATGGACTGACATGCTGCAGTCTGCAGTACTCATTATCGGCAGTATTGCGATTTTTGGTTTGCTTCTAATGAAAATTGAAGCGGGCGAGATGCCGTCACCAGAACAACTTAACATCATCAATCTAGATTTTGACTTGGGCGTTGATACTACTTTATGGGCGGGCTTGGTCGCAGTGAGCTTTTTGCACCTTAGCGTGTACGGCACTAACCAGTTGATTATTCAAAGAACGCTGGCGACAAAAGATGTGAAAACAGCACAGCGATCTATGCTGCTGTGTGGCTATGGTGCGTTTTTCATCTACCTATTCTTTGCGATGATGGGCGTACTGCTGAGTGTCTTTTATCAAGACAATAGCTTTGAAAACAGCAATGAAGTGATTCTCGACTTTGTGTTTAACCATACCAACCCAATTATTGTCGGTCTGGTGATTGCTGCGTTATCGGCAGCGGCTATGTCGACTCTGGACTCGACCTACAACTCAATGGCAACCGTCGCAACGTTCGACTTTTACAAGCGCTTTTTCCGTAAGTCAGCTTCCGATGCACACTATGAATCGGTAGCCAGAAAGATGAGCCTTGTTGCCGCTGCATCGGTGGTGGTGCCTGCTTTGCTCGCTGTCTCAAACGAATCTGTACTAAAAACCATTGCCAGCCTTACTTCAATTTTTGTTGGTATTCGTCTTGGCTCTTTCATTCTTGGGCTGTTTTTCAAGAAAGCGAATGAGAAAGGCGTGGTCGCGGGCAGCCTAGGCAGCGTTGTTGTGGTTTTTGTGGCTAAGTACAGCGGTGTTTCTTGGCCTTGGTTTGCACTGATTGGCACCGTCGTTTTCTTAGTATTGGGCGTTATCGTGAGCCGTTTCTTTGGTGAAGTTACTCAACAACAAAATGAATTTATTGCAAAGCAAAAGCACTTGTTTGCCAAGCCGACGACAAGTCATTACGGCTTATTGGTATTTGCCGTAGTCACCGTCGCTGCTTGTACCGTTATTCCTGATTGGCTTTATGCCGTTCTTTCTTAATTGACCGATTTTTACTGGTAGTTCTATGTTATCGATCTTTGATATCTACAAAATTGGTGTTGGGCCTTCGAGCTCGCACACCAACGGCCCAATGATTGCGGGTTATCATTTCACTCAGTTAGTTGCCGATAAAATCACAGAGGTGGTTCGTGTTCAGGTCGATCTTTATGGCTCGCTGTCACTCACTGGAATCGGGCACCACACCGACAGAGCAACTATTTTGGGATTGCTCGGCAACAAACCAGACACCATCAAAATCACTAGTGCTAATGAAGCGATGCGTCGAGCAATTGATAGTGGTGAGATGCAGTTAAGTGGAAGCCACACTATCAGTTTCAACTATAAAACTGACATGCTATTCCATGAGGACAATCTACCACTTCATGAGAACGGTATGATGATTACCGCCTTTGACCAAGCTGGAAATGTCATTGTTGAGGAAACCTATTACTCGATTGGCGGTGGTTTCATTGCAACCGCTGATGAGCTCCAGAATGGCACTCAAACTAAGTCTGTTGAAGTGACGTACCCGTTTAGTAATGCTGAAGAGATGCTTGAGCAGGCAGAAAAGAATGGCATGAGCCTAGGCGGCATGATTCTGAAAAATGAGTCCGCTTTCCAAGATGTTGATGCGATTGCAGAAAAGGCAGACCAGATTTGGCGCGTGATGTCGCGTTGTATGGAGCGCGGTTTTGAAACTGAAGGGATCTTGGATGGTGGATTGAACGTCACTCGCCGAGCTCCAAACCTACTGAAGAAGTTAGAAGCGAATGCTGCGGTTGAGAACGATCCAATGGAAATCATGGACTGGATTAACTTGTTTGCCTTCGCCGTCAGTGAAGAGAATGCGGCTGGTGGTCAGGTAGTCACATCTCCAACCAATGGTGCTGCTGGCGTTATTCCGGCTGTGTTGATGTATTACCATCGCTTTATCAAAGAGTTGGATACCAAGCAACTGAAAGACTTCTTAGCAGTATCGGGCGCGATCGGTATTTTGTACAAAACCAACGCCTCCATTTCAGGTGCCGAAGTCGGGTGCCAAGGAGAAGTTGGCGTATCATCTTCTATGGCGGCTGCGGGTTTAACTGCACTTCGTGGTGGCAGTAATGAGCAGATTTGTATTGCGGCGGAAATCGCGATGGAGCATTCGCTGGGTATGACCTGTGACCCAATTGGTGGTTTGGTACAAGTGCCGTGTATTGAGCGAAATGCAATGGGTGCGATGAAGGCGATTAATGCATCACGCATGGCTTTGAAGCGTAACAGTAAATCTTTGATCTCGCTTGATAAAGTTATCGCGACTATGTACCAAACAGGTAAAGACATGAATAAGAAGTATCGCGAAACGTCATTGGGCGGTTTAGCGCTAATTCATCTTGCGCATCCGTGTGAATAGAGGGGCAGCTCAGTCTCAAGCCTTTCTGCGGCAGATACTCTTATAAGTACGACAACAAAAAGCCCAGTCGCAATATCGCTGATTGGGCTTTCTTATTTTGAAATCAATTAATCTTGCAGTGGCAGTTGGTAGCTGTTCTTAAGCTCTTTCACTGAGATGTTAGATTGAATTGCGCTGACGCCTTTCACTCGTCGAATAGAGCTGATTCGCTCAAAATACTCTTCTAGATCTCTTGCCAACACCTGAATCATGTAATCGGCTCCGCCTGCAATGCAGTGGCACATGGTGATCCAGTCTGTGACTGCGACAAACTCTTCAAAAGGCTCGGTGTTTTCAACCTCATGGTTGCCGAGTGTCACTAGGGTAAAACCTGCCACATGAAGGCCCAGTTTTTTGCGGTTCAGTTGCGCGGTATAACCATCAATATATCCCGTCTCTTCCATGCGCTTCCAACGACGCCAACAGGGTGTTTCACTCAGATTTACCTTCTCGGCGAGCTTGCTGTTACTCATGCGCCCATCTTTTTGGATATGTCCAAGAATGGCAATATCCGTATCATCTAGCACTTCGTTGGTGGATTCTTTCACTTTCATGGTGATTTTAGAAAAAGTCTGCTCAAATTTGATTTAATACTAACGCATATAGCAATTTAATTCCTACTCGAATCGGTAAACTCTTCTCCCACTAACGTTTTATCAACTAGGAGAGAAAGAATGAGCGCTCAATTAATGCTGGCGTTCTTGTTGTTTTCAATATCGATTGGAATTACACCGGGAGCAGGAAACATTGCATTGCTTGGGATATCAAGCCGATATGGATTTGCGGCAACATTGCCTTTTGTCTCTGGTAATGCTTTTGGCATCATCATCATACTGGCGGGTTCAAGCGCGGGATTGGTGAGCCTGTTTACCCTTTACCCAGAGATCTACACGGTAATGAAATACCTTGGGGCAGCTTATTTACTGTTTATGGCGTGGTCGATTGCCAACATGGAGATTGAGCAAGAAGATTCTGTGAATCGCTCAGGATTTATGTCTGGTGTTTTGATTCAAGTTTTAAACCCGAAAGGGTGGATTGCTTCGCTGACCGTATTTTCTCAGTTCATCACCACACAAACAGATTACCTGATTCAGGTGGTGACGATTACCGCCATCATGGTGGGGACCGGTGTATTGTGTATGTTGGTTTGGGCGTATTGTGGCACTATGCTGCAGCGTCTATTGCAATCACCAAAACAGATGGTGATGGTTAACCGTTGTTTGGGTGGCAGCTTAGCGATGGTAGTGGCATTTATGTTGTATCAGCCTGCTTAAGATACCCTAAGCAATGGCGAGTTTTGGAGGATTGGTTGAGATACCGATCCTTTTTTTGTACTTATAGATTGTCAGCTTGATACATGTTCTCAACATCTTGTTAAATTTAACCTCCCACAGATAAATCCTTTCGTAAAGATGACGGAATTCACTGTCGATCGTGAAAAGATGCCAAGCCCGAACAGATAGTGGCTTGGACTGGGAAGTCACTATACTCAGACTAACAACCAAATTAACCACATCGCCAAGTATGAAAAATCTACGTATTCTCTTTACCGCTCTTACTCTCATTATCCTTGTCGGATGCACCTCAACGTCTGCAGTTGGCAGCTCGAAAACAAAGGAATATGCCAAATCACATACTTTGGTTGGTCAAGCTTCTTGGTACGGCAATAAATTCCATGGGAAGCTCACTGCCAGTGGCGAAATCTATGATATGAATGCTTACACAGCGGCTCATAAAACTCTGCCGTTTGGAACAATCGTTAGGGTGACAAATACAAGTACCAACAAATCGGTCGACGTTAAAATTAACGACCGAGGCCCTTTTGTTAAAGGCCGTGTAATAGACCTCTCTTACAAGTCATTTGCACAAATCGGCAATGTAAAGAAGGGCACAGTACCTGTAAAAATTGAAATTATAGATGACAGTAAAACCTTTAGGTACAAGCATTAATTTGGTCCAACTTCTTCTCGATTTATGACTGGAGAGGAAAACGCATCACGCTATGGTTCGGTTCGCTTTCTATGTCTACGACTGACCAATCTAGTGATTCGTAAAGAGCTGGTACATTGGTGTAAACATAAAGGTGGCTTTGAAGGGCGTTAGAGATTTGCTTGATGCCGCGGTTGATGAGCTCGCTTGCAATGCCTTGGCCACGCCATTCGGGTAAAACAAGCAGAGCATTAAGCCAAATAACGTCAGAGTCACCATGAGGCTCTTTGAAATACGAGTAAGCAAGGCCGCCAATCACTTGATTCTCTCGGATAGCCACCAAAACTGGCGGAAGGTTGGCATCGTGTTTGTAGCTATCTACAAAGAGAAAATCAGGCCACTCGTTTTGAAAGAGCTTTTCTAACTCCAACCAATGTTGACTGTTTTCAATACAGTTTCTAAATACGACCTTGTTCATATGCGGTTATATCCTTAATTAACTCTTCTTTGGATCCATGCTGAAACAGCTTAACGGACTATAGCTACAATATCTGAGTGGTTTAGCATGCTACTCGAGTTTAATAGGCTACTTATTAGGGGCTTTGGTTTGTGAAGTTCACCTATTACTAATAATTTTACGCAACGATTTTTAGTCTCTCATTCGATAAAAATAGGAACTCATCTACTTTTGATATAGCAGTCTGTAAATTGTTGGGCGCGACTTATGCATTTGGTGAGGTGTCATGAAATGGTAAGTTTTGAAGAATCTCTGACGCTAGACTGTACACAAATCGAAGTTATCCAAGAAAGTAGAGAGAGTACAGAATGAGTAAAGTAGAAAAGGTTTACGGCTTTAATACACCACAGCGACTATTTGTTGGTTATACCTTGGCGGTGTTGGTGGATTTGGTGGTGCTCAACTTCTTTGACGAGTATTGGGAGTACGTGAACATTGAGTCATTTACTATTTCGTTTATCGCGGCGATTCTTCTTCAGTTGTTGCTTAAACTATCGATTGGTTTAGAACATAAAATTGCCGATTACTTTAAGAATAAGCCGGGTACGGCACCAAAGGTTTACCGAGGTATCTCGACTTACATCATCCTCGTGGGTTCGAAGTTCGTGATGTTGGAAGCGATTAATATCTTGTTTGACGACAAGGTGAG
The DNA here is from genome assembly GCF_030248625.1 of Vibrio sp. D420a. NCBI lineage: Bacteria > Pseudomonadati > Pseudomonadota > Gammaproteobacteria > Vibrionales > Vibrionaceae > Vibrio > Vibrio sp. D420a. The sequence continues at coordinate 39,401 of NZ_JAHGAN010000001.1, forward strand.
TTTCACTGGTCCACTCAATGGTGTAGTAGCGTTCTTTGCGGTGGTGTTTGTTATCTTGATTTCAGAGATTGTGGTGTCGAAGATTTACTTCGCACTGGATGACAGTAACCAAAAGCAAGCCGAACGATCACAAGCTTCATAACAGATGACTTAAAGTAGAAAGAGCCAGCGTAGATGCTGGCTCTTTTCGTATGTGTGATTCCAAAAACTTATTCAGATTCGTAAACCACATCCCCACGAAGAACCGTCATCAGGACTTTGGTTTTGGCGATCTGTCTTGCTGTCAGCGTCGTGATATCTTTATCGAGAATGGCAAAGTCTGCTGATTTACCCACTTCGATTGAGCCAGTGATGTCATCAATACCGAGGCTTTTGGCTGGATAAAGCGTGTAGGCGTCGATGGCTGTATAGATATCGGTGAGCCCTGTTTTACCCATGATCAAACTGTTTGAAATCCCGACGAGGGGATTAATGTCGTGCACATTCCAATCGCTGCTTAGAGTAATGTTGGCTTCGGTTCTGAGAATGGCATTGAGGTTCATCATGGCTTTCGCTCTTCTTGTTCCTAAGAATGCAATCGCCCACTCATGGTTATGTTGTGCAACGTAATCTGAGCCCACTTGAAAATCGGCTGAGACGCCTAGTTGGCGAAAACGTGGAATGTCTTGTTGGTCGATCAGCTCAACATGAGTCAGGGTGTATGGTTTGTCTGAGCCAAGTTTGCGCACATGCTCTACGGCATCGAGGGACTCGCGTACCGCACCATCACCAATGGCATGGATATGAGCACTAAAACCGATCTCATTTAGTGCCACAAGCCAATCTTTCATTTGCTCTGGTGGAATGTAGTTAATGCCATAAGGTGAGTCGGTTAGATAGGTGTCCAGATAAGGGGCGAGTGTTTTCGCTGTACCATTAATTACGATGCCATCGCTGTACATTTTGACTTGATTAACCAAAAGCAATCGAGACTTATCGCTGGAATACATCTTCTCAAATACCTCTAGCTGAGAAGGCATCGCCATTTCAGGATAAACCCAAGGTCGAAGGGAAACTCGTGCCGTTAAATCCGTGTTCTCTTCAGCTTCTTGCCAAACGTCATACCAACCGCGTTTCCAATACATGCGCCCATCACCAATCGTGGTAATACCGTGCGCTGCGGCTTCTTCCAATCCTGCCATCAAACCTTCATAACTCTGTTCAAACAGTTCGTTTTGGCTGTTCCAAGCGATCTCCATGACTTGGTCTCCGGCATTGTCGAGCAAGATGCCATTCAGCTTTCCTGTCTGTTCATCTTTGAGGTAGTAACCACCTTGAGGGTTGGGCGACTGTTCGCTGATACGAGCGATTTTCAATGCTTTAGAGTTGACCCACATAGAGTGCGAAGTTTGCTCCATGATCACGACCGGGCGATCGGGGAAGATAGAATCGATTATCTCGAGTGGAGTGTAATCAGATGGGTGGTTCATGATCGCATCGAGCGAGAAACCGTAGCCCATGAGCCAGCCTTTGGAGTCATGATCGGCGCACACTTCAAGGTAAGGTATCTGCTCTTCTAGCGTAGCTTCTGAGTCGAGTTCACACACGCCACCCATTTCAGATGCAGCTTCAAATACATGATTGTGGTTATCGATGAAGCCCGGCATAACAAAAGCTTGTTCCAGGTTGATTTCAGGAGCGTTAGAGCCTGCAAAAGACAGAGCCTTGTCTCGATTACCTATAAAGGTGATTACGCCACCTTCAGTAACTAAGGTGTCTGATTCGTAATGTCCATAAATGATGGCATTGGAGAACACTTGTAGATCACTGGCTTTGCTCGGGATGGAAACCAACAGAGCAGACAGCAGTAGACCGAAACGAGGAATAACCGATGAAGATAGGCTCATAATGATTCGCTTATTTAATCCATTTTTCTAATTATAGAAACACCCTGAATGGGATGAGCGAGATTCTACGTTTTATAAAATAAAATGTGTGACTTCAATGAAGTAATTGTTAGTTAACTCACTGATTAAATAGGTGAACGCTGAACCTTTTTCTATTATTAACGTATTAGTTGCTTGTCGTTAATGCACTTAAAAAGGATTAAGAATGAAAAGATTTTTGTTGCTGATGTCGGTGGTGTTTTTGGGAGGCTGTCTGGGTATGCCTCAGTCGGTGAAACCGGTTAATGAATTCCAATTAGACAGTTATCTAGGTACATGGTATGAGGTTGCCCGTTTAGACCATTCGTTTGAAAGAGGACTGAGTAATATCAGCGCTCAATACTCCTTGCGTGACGATGGTGGCGTGAAAGTGATTAATCGCGGCTACTCAATAGAGAAGGGCGAGTGGAAGGAAGCGGAAGGCAAAGCGTATTTTGTGGAAGGGAGTGACCAAGGTTATCTGAAAGTATCGTTTTTTGGTCCGTTTTACGGCTCTTATGTGGTATTTGAGTTAGATAAACAGGGTTACCAATATGCGTTTGTTTCTGGTCCTGATACGGATTACTTATGGTTGCTGTCTAGAACGCCACAAGTTGCCCCCGAGGTACTAGAGAAGTTTAAGCAGATGTCGAAAGAGCGCGGTTTTAATATCGATGAGCTGATTTACGTCACGCACGACGCGATTAACTAACACGTAACTTGATAGAAAAAGGAGAGCGCAAAGTCTACGCTCTCCTTTTTAGTTTACGATTTTTGCAGCTGTAACTGTCGAATACTCAATATTGATAGGAAGCTGAAGAACGCGGGGTCACTCCATCCAAAGCCTACAAAGATGCCTGTGAAAGCAGCGTACAAGGTGATGATTGCACCGAGCATATTGGTCACAACCAACGCTTGGACTAACTTTTTAGCACTGACACTCGGTTCAATATCGCGCAGCAACCAGGTTATTGCTGCGATGCCACCAAGAAAGATACTGGTGTGTTGAGACAGAAAATAAGCGTACTTATCATTGATCTCCACACCGTACATTGGCCACATAACCGTTGGCAGGAAAAACAGCGCTATGGCAAACCCTGCGTAAATAATGCTGTGTAGGCTTAGAAACGTTTTATTGTTCATGTCGTATCTCTTCTTCTGTCTTTCAATATCTACAATTTATTGCAATAACGAGTCGCTCAATTAGCTGTTAACTGGACCTTTGTTAATGGTAGTTAACGGCTGGTTGACATCAAAAATCACGCCACGTACTTCCGAGACGCCCATTTCTTTTAAACGAGCACTGTGCATGGCTAGATAAGCTTCGGCACTCAATTGGTCTTCGAACAAGTAGACCCCGCCACCAAGCTTTTCTGCTTCGTTCTCTGTCCAGATCTTCCAGATCATGCCCGGTTCGTTGTTGATGGATTTCGCTAGGTCAACGAGCGCGTTTGACATCTCTTCACCAAATGGGCCATTAAATTCAAAATCGACTTGTAGTAGTTTCATGGTTATCTCTCCAAATAGTTATTTGGGCGTGTTGACCTTTCGTGGTTAAGTTTTGTTCGAGATAAAAGCGTTTTAATCGCGGCGAGGGGGAAGTAGCCTAGTCATTCTAAGCAAATCCCCCTCAACAAAGAGTAAAACGCTTTTAGCCGAACCCTTTGGGCAGCGTTTGCTGGTCATTTCTACTGCGTTATCGGCTTTTCATGTAGGCTAGCTACACATCAAAACCTCTGCCTTGTCGAAATACCCAGCAACTCGCTGCAAAAATCAGCTCGAAAGATCAACACGCCCTAAACATTGCGTTGAGGCGAGCTGCCATTTCGCAAAATCTTGAAGGCTTGATTGCCCGTTGAGATAGATATTACCTATAAAAATTCGACAAAAAAGTTCATAATATTGTCATTTACTGTCAGGATTTTAGACCAATGAGATTGAGGACGACCTTAGACCAATGGCAAACACTGTTCGAGATTGATCGTGCTGGGAGCATTCAAGCTGCGGCGTTGCAACTGAACAAGAGCCATACCACCTTGATCTATGCATTGAGGAAACTGGAAGACCAGCTCGGCGTCTCTTTAGTTAGGGTCGAAGGTCGCAAAGCGGTGTTGTCAGAAGATGGCAAGGCGCTACTTCGCAGGGCGAGCAGTATGTTAGAGCAAGCCCGAGAGCTCGAATTGATTAGCGAGCAGTTAGCAAAGGGAGTCGAGTCTGAAATCGTGGTGGCGGTGGATCATCTATGTTGTCTTGAACGTCTTTATGGGCCGATGGCTGCCTTTGTGGCGGAGAACAACACCACTTCGATTCAGGTGACAGAGACATCGTTATCTAAAACGACAGAAATGGTCACCCAAGAGCGAGCAGATGTTGCCATCATCAATCTGCCTGTGACTAACTACCCAGCAGAGGCTTTTGGTTTCACGGTGATGGAACCTGTTGTGGCCAGCTCACATCCTTTAGCCAACAAAGAGTCGCTATCACTCAATCAACTATCGTCACTGCCACAAATTGTGGTGAGAGATTTAGGCTCAGTAGAGAAAGTGGCAGATAAAAAGGACGTGGGTTGGCTTAAATCAAGTCAGCGCGTTACGGTCGATAATTTCGACCATGCCTTTGGCGCGGTTGAGCAAGGAGTAGGGTACTGCAGGTTGCCTAAACACATTGTTGATAGCCGAGGAAGTGACAAGCTGACCGTGCTTAATGTAGAAAATGGCCGTGGTTATCATGTCCCACTGCATCTCACGCTGCCAAAAGGCGTAAAGACAGGCCCTGCAGCAAAACGCTTCTATGAACTACTGTTAGAGTCTGTCTCTCGCTAGCTCTGAACTTTAATCTCAACTTAGCGGCTCTGATTTCCGTTCAAGAATAGTGCAACACATTCGCGAGTGTAGTTTAGCCTTTCTTCCTTAGATTCGCCGCTGTCATGTCCGAAGAATGACCAGTACGCGGACTTGCCATGAAACATTAGTAGTAACTGACGAGCCGCAATGATGGCCGAGCTAGAGGTCGACAACGTTAAATCACCAGAGTCGATTTTCGCCTGTAGATAATCAGCCAGTAGCTTTGTGGTCTTTTGAGGCCCTGTTTCCAGATAGATAGAGGCGATCTCTGGGTGGGTGTTAGATTGACTGACGGCATTCTGAAAAGTTTGTCGTGATTGCTCATCTAACAGCAAATCTTGAAACTTCACACCAAACTTTACCAATTCATCTTCCAACGTGGCATTCATATCAAAAGCATCGGGGCTGAGTTCTCGCTCGGCGCATTTGGTCTGCATGCATGTTTCAAAAAGTACGTCTTTGTTTTTGAAATGAGAGTAAACAGTCTGCTTCGATACATTAGCGGCTTTGGCTATCTGATCCATATTGATCTTGTAGCCGTACTCAGAGAAAAGCTCACTTGCTGCAGTTAAAATTTGCGATCTCTTCTGTTCACTTTTAATGATTTTAGTCACGTCTGTCTTCTCGTTGGTTCGATATTAGTCAGTCTTTGGCGTGCAAAATGCAGCGTCATTTGTCACAGGGTAAGCATTATGCTTTTTGTGACACTTTTATCAATCAATAACGATGAAACCTATTTTTAACATAATCAAACTAGACAGTCTAGTTTGGTTTGGTTAGTCTAAAAATAGGACAACTACATACTGCACAGGAACAGTATTATGTATAAATTGATGAAGAGCAGCGCAGTCGCTGTCGCGCTTTCTACTCTTCTTGTAGGGTGCGGTGAAACAACGCAAGCACAGCCAGCCGCTGAGCCAACCATTCTTACGGTTGAAACACTCGTTTTGGCACAGTCAGATGCTTACGCGGTGCAACGTGAATATGTCGGTGTGGTAAGAGCGGGTCAGCAAGCCAATCTCGGCTTCGAGTTGGCGGGCAAGGTTGAAGAGATCATGGTTGATGTTGGTGACAGAGTCACAAAAGGCCAACCTCTGATTCGTTTAGATACCCAGTTGCTAGAAACAGAACTTAGCCAACTTAAGGCACAAGCTGAAGAAGTCAAAGCTCAGTTGAACTTAGTGGCAGCGAATCTAAAGCGTCAGCGTTCATTGAAAGCAAAGGGCTTTAGTGCGGAGGCCGAAATTGACTCGCTAACCAGTGAGCAGCGCGTTCTTCAAGCTAACCTATTGCGTATTGATGCTTCATTGAAAGCCAACGATCTGCGACTGATTAAGTCGACAATTCTCGCCCCGTACTCTGGAACCATTGCGACCCGTTTTGTTTCTCTGGGTGATGTGGTCAATGTAGGTAATCCGACACTGACGTTACTCGCTTCCGAGGGCAAAGAGGCTTTTATTGGTATCCCTGCTCACCAAATGCAGAAAGTGACGTCATTGTCACAACCTCATATTCGTGTCGGTGGTGAGTCTTATGATGTGAGTCTCCTTAACCCGGGTGCGATGGTAGATACTCAATCTCGAAGCGTTGGGCTGCGTTATCTTTTTCCTGAACAAGCCTCGGTGCTAGAAGGTCAATTGGCTTATCTTCAATTTGAAGAGAGTATTGATGACCAAGGTTTTTGGATCCCATTGACTGGTTTGATTGATGGTCTGCGCGGGGTGTGGAATGTGTTTGTGATTGGCGAGGATAACCAAGTAGAGCGACGCAGCGTACAAGTGTTGTTTGCCAATAACCAACAAGCTTACGTAACGGGTGCCATTAGTGAGGGTGAACAGGTTATCGCAAGTGGTCTTCATCGTTTGGTTCCGGGACAAACCGTGAGTCCTCTTCAATTGGCGTCTAAGTAGGTTGCCCATGAAGATCATCGAGACGATTTCCAATACGCGATTGCTTATTTTAATGACGGCGTTGTTGATGGTGAGCGGTATCTCCGCTTTCATGACTCTGCCGCGTGCAGAAGACCCTGTCATCATCAACCGCTACGCTAACATCACCACTAGTTTCCCAGGAGCGAGCGCAGAGAGAGTCGAAACCTTAGTGACTGAGGTCATCGAAAATAAACTGCGTGAGTTAAGTGAAGTGAAGCTAGTCAGCTCAACCTCTCGCCCTAGTGTGTCGATTGTGACACTTGAGCTGGACGATACTATCACAGAGCCTGAACCAGTTTGGTCACAAGCGCGAGACAAGCTGTCCGACGTTGAACCGCTTCTTCCTGCTGGTGCACAATCTCCGGATTTGGATAGTGACCACACCTACGCGTTTACCACTATTACCGCGTTAACCTGGACAGGAGCAGGAGAGCCGGATCGCTTAACTCTAGGGCGTTATGCCAAAGAGCTTGCCAAACGTTTGAGAACTTTGTCGGGTACTGAGTTCGTTGATGAATACGGAATGCCACAAGAAGAGATTCAGATTAACTTGCGCACTGCCGATGCTGCTGCGCTCGGTCGTTCGAGTGCCAATATTGCTGAGTCTCTGGAAGGGGCTGATGCCAAGAACTCGGCTGGTGAGTTAGTGAGTTCATACTCTCGCTTTGGTTTAGAGATTGAGTCCGAGCTAGATTCCATTGAACGTATCAAACAAGTGCCTATTGCAACCGACGCCAATGGCCACATCGTTCGTCTTGAAGATATCGCATCGGTATCACGAGGTGAAAAAACACCACAAGATCAGATCGCGATTATCGATGGTGAGCCGGGTGTGATTGTTGCTGCGCGTATGCACCCAGACTTACGTGTCGATAATTGGACATCACGCGCCAATGCGGTAATTGAGAAGTTCGAGCAAGAGCTACCAAGCAACGTTCACGTTAATGTGCTCTTTAATCAGCAAGGTTATACAGAGACACGTCTAAACGATCTCGGCGAAAGCTTGTTGATCGGTTTTGTTCTTATCTTGATTGTTCTGTTTGTCACCCTTGGTGTTCGTGCTGCAATCTTGGTTGCGATTTCGCTGCCTTTAACGTCTTTGCTCACGCTTTCCATCATGAAGATGACCGGCGTACCTATCAACCAGATGTCGGTGACGGGCTTGATTGTGGCACTAGGGATTATGGTAGATAACGCGGTAGTGATGGTGGATACCATTCAAGCGTATCGACTTAAAGGTCAACATCGAGCTGAAGCAACTATGAATGCATTGAAGCATTTATGGGTGCCGCTATTGGGTTCAACACTAACCACGGTATTGGCATTCGCGCCGATCATTCTGATGCCGGGTGCCTCTGGTGAGTTTGTGGGTGGCATTGCGATTACCGTGTCCTTCTCACTGATTGGCTCTTATGTGATTTCTCATACTCTGATCGCCGGTCTCGCAACCCGATTGCTGCCAAAGCAGTTAAGTGATGTCGATAAGCGAGGAGAACACTATTGGTACATGACGGGGCTTCGTATTCCTGCGTTAACTCGCTGGTTCTCGTCATCGGTGCGCTTTGGTGTTACCCATCCCATCATCACTATTGCATTAGTTCTTTTGGTGCCGTTCACTGGCTACTGGAGCATGTCGCAACTGACCGAGCAGTTTTTCCCACCTTCGGATCGAGACATGTTCGAGATTCAGGTCTACATGCCGCCACAAGCGAGTGTTTATGCGACCAAGCAAACCTCTGAGCGAATTGATGAAATCATCCATCGCTACTCTGCGGTAGAGCGTATTGATTGGCTGGTGGGGGCGAACTTCCCATCGTTCTATTACAACCTTCAAGCAAGGCAAAACAACGCGCCTTACTTCTCTCAAGCAATGGTGAAAACCGGAGATTTTGTCCAAGCCAATGCACTGATTCCTGAGTTGCAAAAGGTGTTAGATAAAGAGGTGCCTGAAGCTCAAATTCTGGTGCGTAAACTGAATCAAGGCCCTCCGTTTACGGCGCCTGTGGAACTGCGTGTATACGGTGAGAACCTCGATACACTGAAAGCGATTGGTGAAGATGTACGTCTGATCTTAGCGGGTATTCCGCATGTGACACACACTCGTGAAACACTGCAGCCGGGCACGCCAAAAGTGTGGCTCAAAGTGGATGAAGATACTGCCAAGCTAAATGGTATTTCATTGAATCAGTTTGCTGGGCTTCTGCAAACAACACTTACTGGCCGTGAAAGTGGCTCGGTGATTGAGGGCAGCGAATCGGTACCAATCCGTGTTCGCGTGGCTGATGATGCACGTGAAGATTTGACTCACCTAAGTAATATTCGTTTGCCGATCAACTCGGAAATCTATTCGACGGGGATTAACGTCTCGACTTTGGCTGAGCTGGAATTAACAACCAGTCGCGGCGCAATTACTCGCCGTAATGGCCAGCGTGTGAATACCATTGAAGGCTACATTGAGGCGGGTGTTTTGCCACAAACTGTGCTTAATGAGTTCCAAGAACGTTTAGAGAGCTACGAGATTCCATCAGGCTACACCATTGATTTTGGTGGTGAATCTGCCGAGCGTGATCACTCAGTGAATAGCTTGATCTCTAATGTAGCAGTCGTTGTGGTATTGATGGTGTTGGTGGTTGTGATGTCGTTCAACTCGTTCAGGTTAAGTACCATTATCTTCATGGTTGCCGCCTTGGCTGGTGGACTCGGTTTATTGTCGGTTTGGATATTCGGTTATCCGTTTGGTTTCACGGTGATCATTGCAATGCTCGGTATCGCAGGCCTTGCCATTAATGCTGCAATCGTGATTCTGACGGAGCTTAAGTTAGATGAAGACGCATCGTCGGGCAGTGTGGATGCAGTGGTGAACGCAGTCATGTCGTGTACTCGTCATATCAGCTCAACCACAATCACCACAGTCGGTGGCTTTATACCGCTTATCATCGCTGGCGGTGGTTTCTGGCCTCCGTTCGCGGTTGCGATTGTTGGCGGTACGGTACTGACTACATTGATTTCATTCTACTTCGTGCCAGTGGTGTTCCACCTAATGACACGCAAAAAGGGGCTACACACCTCAGCTGCATTAGCGTAATAGTTTCCCAAATAGTTTAGAAAACCAAGTAAAGAAAAGGTGAGGCTAAGAGAGCCTCACCTTTTTATTTAACTCGTAACTACAGTAGGCCTACTTAATAATTCAACCAATCGAGTGCTTACCAAGCGCCTAGGTACGACTTGTACGATTGTAGGCGAACTGTTGCTGCGCCGATAACATCGATGAAGCCCCAAAATGGATGCGGCTTTTCTGCAGAAATCCAAGCAGCACCTGTCGAACCGATTGGAATGTTGTAGCCTTCTGGTTCGATGATCTCTAGAACCACAGTACGACCTAAACCGTTGCCGTTACGAACCACGTGCTGACCAACGCTTTGTGGGCCTTGGAATGGCGAAATACCTGCTTCACCTGTACCTGCATTAAAGCTGTGTACCTTAGCGCGGAAGACGTGGCCTGGGTAAGCATCAACGTAGAACTCTGCAAAATCACCTTCTTGAACGTAACCATAGGTTTGGTCAGAGACGCGCATCTCTAAGAACTTCTTGCTTGTGTTGTAGAGGTGCATGTTACCCATCACTGAACCTTCAGCGATATTAACGATAGAGACCTGACCATCAAACTCTGCGGTGATGGTCTTCTTCTCTTGCGCCCAGTTTACTTTCTGTAGGTCAGCTTTCAGAGATGCTAGCTGTGAATTCATCACACGCAGATCCGAGTTGTATTTCTCAACATCACGCGCGTTGAAGATCTCTGGAGAGGTATCAGCACGAGAGATATCGCGGGTCATCTGCTTAATCTGTTCTTCTTTCTGAACAATTGCGGCTTCTATTTTTGCTTTATCCGCCGCCGAGTTGATGTCAACTAGGGTGTAAAGCACATCGCCTTTTTTCACTAATTGGTTGTGATCGACCATGATCTCGTCGATCTGTTGGCCAAACACAGGTGACATCACTGCGTGAGGCGCTTTTACTGTGGTTGAGTTAGTAAGATCAACCGGCGCCCAAAGGCGCGAAATAACCGCCAATACCGCCAGAATAAGCACACCGCCGATCGCTGCCCACGTGTAGTTCTTAATGGTTTTCTTGAGTGCGCCAGTGGCAAATAGGGACCATACAATTAGAATGTATGGGATCATCATCTCTTTCATTATGCTGCCTCTTTTTCTGTGCGAGTGGTAGGCTCACTATGAAGTGGGCTAGGTGGTGTTGGTGAGGTCGGGGTTATACCGCGACGAATGACATCACTGATTGACTGACCGATATGCTTCCAGTTCGCCAATGCGATGACTAACGCAATCACCCAGAAAGTTTTGCTGATGAACAGGCCGCAAAGCGATAAGGCGAAGACAATCTGCACGTGTGCACTTTTATGTTCTTTCGCTTTATGGACACCTAATTCATGGACCTGCCAAAGGCCATAGATGACAGCCAAAGTCACCGCAATGGTCACTGCAAAAAGGTAGCCAGAGAAGTACTCTGACTGAAAGAAGTTCATCATCATCTCGTTGGGATGGTTGTTAAACTGAGAGAGGTCGATGTTTTTTGAATGGATTGTGCCTAGTGGTGCAAGCGCCCAAGCTCCCGCAAGCATCAGCGCCATAAATAAGCAGAACTTCACTAAGACCATCACAATGGCCCAGATCTTTTGGAAAATAGTTTTTAGAATATTCATATCTCAACCTACTTTTATAAGGAGAGAGAAAGTGACTCGATAACTTCTGTCGACATCCATAAAGGTTAATTGAAGGTGTAAATCGCTGGAAAGACACGATTCCTTCAAAATAGAATTAGTTAGGATGTTGAAAGTCCAAGCAACAGATTCTCAGCATAGAGGACTACAAATTTCCCCTTTAACTCATGAATATTCAATAAAACCAATAAGAGTAATAATATATTTTACAAACGCATTGATGTAATAAAGCCATATTAAATAGTACCTGACATAGTGTCTTGTGCAAAAATTAATAATCGGCAATTAATTAAGATTCTGTAAGTGTTATCGAATAATTCATTCGTTGCCGCGATAATAAGAACAGAAATTACTCGAATCTACCTAGTATTACGATTTTACAATATCGTAATTGCGATAAGTTAATATCGGTAGTTTGAGGGGGATCGGTAAAATTGCGTCGCTTCAAACTTGTTGTTGAAAGTTCGACAGCTTGCTTGGCTTAGATCAAAGAAAGCTCGGATAAGTACAGGTGATAAGATTTATAGAAAAGAGACAAATTTTGATGACTTGTCTCTTTGAAGTGTTTATTTAAACGGGTTCAGAGTAACGGGAGCCACAAAGAACTTTAAGTTCCAATCTGGTGAGTATGGAATGTATTCTGATGGGTTGCTTGTGCCAACATTCGCATCTGGTTTCATGACGTAGTATTGAAGTTCCACACCCCAACGCACTGGCATCGGACCGACTTTGAACATATCAATGTAACCGAGGCCGACTGGCACTGTGAATCGGTCTGAGCCACTTTTCTCCCAATCGATTTGAATATTGGGTGTCATGCCAATGAGTGCAGTGTTGCTCACTCGGTAATTTAAGAAGTATTGGATATCGGCTTGGTTCGTTGACTTTGTAATACCGTCACTACCACCCACATCCCACCATTGCTGCGCAAGAACACCCACGTTCCAGCTATCTATGTTCATTGGTTGTCCGGTTTCTTTACCTAACCTCGCAACTAGAGCGGCTGGGCCGACTTGCCATTTGTCTTGTGTTAAACCATCTGTTCCGGTTGGTGCTATAACGGTTGGGCCGACGCCCCATATGAACCCATCGTCTCGGTTAGGGGCTGCAAGAGATAGGAATACGGTATCGCCCATTCCGTTAGTACGACCTTCAAAGAAATCACCATCTTCACGATCGCCAGGAGCACTGTAGTGGTTAGCGACTATGCGGTTCACCAAGTTCCACTCTCCATCCATGATAGGGACAGGCATAACCGGTTGGAAGCTTAAACGGTTTTGCATTTCATGGTGGCCGTCTTCTTTTTCCAAGAAGGTGTAGTCATTTTGTGTAATGAGCATCCAAACGTCAGATACAGGGTTCGCTGATTTTTTAGCGGCTTCTTGTACAGAAAGTTGCTCACCTTCAGCATTCGCATAATTAGACAATGCAAGGCTGCTCAGTAGCAATGCGGGAACTATTTTTTTCATTATTATTGGCTCTTAATATTATTTAACTGAAAGTAGGCTCAAGTCTAATATTAAAAAATAATATGTATATAAGCCTATCATTAACACAGTGTCATAATATTTGAGACAATATGAATTTATTGATTTATGTATTTCTAATTAAGTTTACATCTTCATATTTAAAGTTATTTTCAATATAACTTTTTTTTATATCTCTAGGAATATAGGGCTGCGGTTTTAATTTAAATCGATGAAATACATGAATTATCTTTCTGGGTTGAGTTAAAAAGTAGCCTTTAGGCAATATCTAATTCGCCATATCATCCTATCGAAATTGCGATATTATATAGATATCGAGTACCTTGAGAGCGTGAGCTATGAGCAACGACATCCCCAATTTTAACCTTTTAGCGGTTTTTTCAGCTGTGATGGAACAGGGTAGCCTCAGTAAAGCTGCAACTCAACTGGGTACTAATCAGTCCACGATCAGTACTTCATTGAGTCGTTTAAAGAAAGATGTTGGGCAAGAGTTGTTTGTTCGTAAAGGCCGTGGTGTGGTACCGACGTCGTATGCTCAGATGTTGTACCAGCAGGTCAAAGCACCAATTGAACAGCTTAACGGTGTGTTTAGTTCAATGGCGGACTTCGATCCTCACAGCTCTCACCGTAAGTTTTCACTTTCGAGCCCTGAACATTTGCAGTGGATGTTGCTCAACCACTTTGGTTCATTGCCTAATCCGAACCTTCAACTTGCCGTTCATGACCAAGATGATGATGACGAAAGCATTTACGAAGATCTTCTGACTAACAAGTATGATGTAATGATCGACATCGTGGTTCCTGAGCATCCAAGTATCGAAAGCGTAAAGTTACTTGAAAGCGACTTTGTCGTGGTTTGTAGAGAGGGGCATCCGAGGATTCAAGGCAAGATTACGCAAGAACAGTTCCTACAAGAGAAACATGCGGTACTAGAGCGAAGGCGTCGTAAGGCTAGAAGCCTTGAGCACTATACATCGCTCGACTTGTCGCAAAGGGAGATTGTGTTTCGTGGAAGGTCGCTATTCAGCAGTATGTTGTTGGTGAGTCAGTCGGATTACGTTACAGCGCTGCCAACATCGCTGGCATTGCAATTTCAAACGCAACTAAAGTTACAGCTCTTTAAGCCACCTTTCGAGTATCAACCTATTTCTCATTATCTGATCTGGCTTAAGCGTCAAACATCAGACCCAGCTCACCGCTGGTTTAGAGAGCAAGTCTTAGGGTCGCCTCACAAGCTTTCAGACATAACCAACGACAAACCTTTGGTCTTTTAGTCGTCTCTCCCAACTCCTTTTTAGTTGTCCTCGGCTGGTTAGCTAATCGCCAGCCCTGTCTGTCTTTCACCTTGTTCAGTGATTTGATGTTGATAACAAAAAATTATTAGATTGATAGCTAATGATAATTTCACGTCTCTAGGTTCATTTCGTAATATTCATCTCAAGAAATGGCGAGTGCCAATGATTTTTTCTGCGAGTACGCAGAGCCCAATAAGGTGAAATTATGAAATTCCTACATACTATGATTCGCGTTGCTGACCTAGATAAGTCGATTGAGTTCTACACAAAAGTGTTGGGCATGAAAGAGCTAGAGCGTCACGAAAATCAGGAATATCGCTACACACTTGTGTTTGTTGGTTATGAGCAAGGCGGTACAACCATCGAGCTGACTTACAACTGGGATACCAACGAGTACGAGATGGGCAATGCCTTTGGTCACTTAGCATTAGGCGTTGAAGATATCTACTCGGCATGCGCTGACATTAAAGCTCTGGGTGGCAATGTTTCGCGTGAGCCTGGTCCAGTTCTTGGTGGCACAACGCATATCGCGTTTGTTAAAGATCCTGATGGCTACGCTATCGAACTTATCCAACTAGAAAAATAATAAGGGCAGAAAAATGAAAGACGCACTATTTCAACCAATTCAATTAGGTTCATTGACTCTAGCAAACCGTATTGTGATGCCTCCGATGACTCGCTCTCGTGCAACACAGCCGGGTAACATTGCGAACGAGATGATGGCTGAATACTACGCACAGCGTGCTTCTGCTGGTCTTATTATTGCTGAAGGTACTCAAATCTCTCCAATGGGCCAAGGCTACGCTTGGACTCCGGGCATTTATACTCAAGAACAAATCGCTGGCTGGAAAAAGGTGACTGATGCAGTACACCAGAAAGGCGGTAAGATTTTCGCACAGCTATGGCACGTAGGCCGTGTAACGCACCCAGATAACATCGGCGGTGAACAACCAATTTCATCATCTGCACTGAAAGCGGAAAACGTGAAAGTGTTTATTGATAATGGTACCGACGAGCCGGGTTTTGTTGACGTGGTTGAGCCGCGCGAAATGACCAAAGATGACATCAAAATGGTGGTCGAGCAGTACCGCCAAGCAGCTCTGAATGCGATTGAAGCTGGTTTTGATGGTATTGAACTTCATGCAGCGAACGGTTACTTAGTGAACCAGTTTATTGATTCTGAAGCGAATAACCGTACAGATGAATACGGTGGCTCTATTGAAAACCGTCTGCGTTTCCTAGGTGAAGTGGTTGAAGCTATGGTTGATGCCATCGGCGCTGACCGTGTTGGTGTTCGCCTTGCACCATTCACGTCATTAAATGGTACGGTTGATGCGACACCTGTAGAGACTTACACAGCTGCTGCTGCGCTACTTAACCTATACAAGATAGTTTACCTGCACATTGCTGAAGTTGATTGGGACGATGCACCAGAAACGCCAAAAACATTCAAAACAGCGGTACGTGAAGCGTATCAAGGTGTATTGATTTGGGCTGGTCGTTACGACAGTGAGCGTGGTGAAGAGGCCGTGGCTGAAGGCACTGCGGATATGATTGGTTTTGGCCGTCCATTTGTTGCGAACCCAGATTTACCAGCGCGTATTCAAAATGGTTACCCATTGGCTGCGCACGATCCTAACACTCTGTTTGGTGGTGCGGAAAAAGGTCTGACGGATTATCCAGAATATACTGCCTAATCAATAAAGACGGTTTATACTGCTTTAGTTTGTAAATTAGCAACCTTGCTTACGTGGGGTTGCTTTTTTTGTTCTGGCTCAGTTGATCATTAATCTGAGCAAGCTCTAGGATTAGGATTCATGAAACTAAAAGCACTCGGTGGTGAAGTTTATCTATTAGGCGCAACGCTATTGGCAGCAGTCGGATGGATTGCGTCAAAGCTAGTGGTACTGGAGATGCCAGGGCCGCTATTCATCGGTGTGCGTTTTTTCACTGCTAGCCTGATTCTTCTGCCATTCTGTTTTCGTTTGATTCGTCAATTGAGTTGGTCTCAACTGTTGGGGATAGCGGGTGTCGGTTTGATTCTATCCGGCTCACTGCAGGTGTGGGTATATGCAGTCTCGATTACTGACAGCCTGTCTGAAGGGGCATTCATTACCAGCCTGGCAATGATCATTGCGCCGTTTGTTTCTTGGCTTATTTTCCGTGTGAAGCCAAATCGTGCGTTCTGGTTGTCGTTTCCTATCTCAATTATCGGTATGTTACTGCTCACGCTCACTAACGGTTGGGCGTTTGAAGAGAGCCAAATCTATTTTCTACTCGCTTCAATCATGCTGTCGCTGCATTTTGTCATGAATAAACGTGTGACGAACAATGTTAAGCCTATAGCTTCTATCTGTATTCAGCTGTTTATGGTGGGTATCAGCGGGATGGCATTTGCTGCAATGACAGGACAGCCTGAATTCGAAATTACCGGTTCGTTGGTTTTCTGGTTTACGGTGTCTGCGGTGGTTGCGACAGCGATTCGTTACTTGTTACAAACGGTAGGGCAACACTCTGTGAATATGGAGGTTGCCGCGCTTATTATGATCCTTGAACCTGTATGGACATTGATCTTAAGCGTGACCATGCTTGGTGAGACGGTTGAGCTACAAAAGCTTGCCGGCGGAGCGGTGATTATTGGCGCACTGTTTTGCTATATTCGCCTGTCGAGAAAGGGCTAATCCACCACCGCTTGGCAAAATCCAAGCGGGGTATCATGGCTACCAGTTAGATATCAGCAACCATCTTTTTCAGTAGCTGAAGCATCTGTTGTTGCTCGGCCTCATCCAAAGCACCCAATAGTTCTTTGTTCAAGCGCATTGGAATTGGGATTAGGGTTTCTTCAAGCGCTTTTCCCTTTTTAGTTAGATAGATTCTAAATGAGCGACGGCTTTCAGGATCGGCTCTACGTTCAACAAGCTCTAGCTTCTCGAGTTTGTCTAGAGTTCGAGTCGTTGTTGAATTCTCCACCTTTGACTTGATAGCAATGTCTTTTTGCGTGACACCTTCTTCTTCCCACAAGCACATCAAAGTCGGCCATAAAGCGATGGTGAGCCCATGCTTTTTCAGTTCATGATCGAACTCTTTCGAGGCTTTGTTGGCGATCACATTGATCATCCAACCAAAACTGTTTTGTCTATCAAATGTCTCAGACATTATCGAATACCTATCTAGAATAGTGATACTACAACTATTGTCATCGTAACTAATACCGCTGCAATTAGCACGACAAAAGCTTTTCTATTCGAGGCAAAGTACAAAACATCGCCAGCGTTTCCGTGTATATCCGTTGAATCCATTGTTTTTCGCCCACTGATCATCGCCCAAACTAAAGGCTTTGAGCGAATTTTGTAGATGATGATAGCGAGCAGGTGGAGGGCTACAAACGCGACCAAAGCACGTGCCGCAATGATGTGAAGTGTGACCATTGCGTTGAAGACTTCATCGGTTAGCCACTGTCCAATTACGTTATCCAATAGGCCAGCAATGACAATCCCACTTAAACATTGAATCGTTAGAACTGCGATCATCGCGACAACCATCCATGCACCAAGTGGGTTATGGCCTTGCTTGGTTGATTCTTTGCCAGATAGATATCGAATGATCTTGGCCGGTGACGAGATAAATTGAGCAAAGCGGCTGGTGTCGCTACCCACTATGCCCCAAATGATTCTCCAAATCAGAAGCGAGAATAGGGCAAGCCCCAGATAAACATGCGGTCCTTGGCCATTAAAGCCTGATGCGGCGAGTCCAACGAAGAGTGCAGCTTGAAGCCAGTGGTATAGGCGAGTCGGTAAGTCCCAAATCTTCATAATGTGATTCCTGATGTAAGTAGGTTTGAATTTAATTTACACAGCAATAGTTGCAATTGCAACTATTGCTGTGTAAATTGATCTTCATTGAGTCTATCAACCGCCCTAAAATTCGCCCAGAATAGAGAATCGATTATGAAAAAATTTAACGTGAAACCATTATCTTTAGCTGCCCTTGTTACTTTTATCGCTCTGTCACCACTTTCAGTTTCTAACGCTGCCGCTGAGCAAACGGTGGATGCGGTACAAGCTCGTCAAGACGCTTTTCAATCGATTGAAAAGTTGAGTAAGTCGGCAAATTTCGGGCTTAGAAAGAACAATGTGGATTGGTCTTCGCTGCAACAGACCAGTCAGCAGTTAACGGTGCACGGTGAAACCTTGTTGGTGAGTTTTGATAAGGGCAGTGAAGGCGGAAAAGCAAAAGCAGATGTTTGGAAAAAGCCAGAAAAGTTTGAGCGTCTGATGTTAGAGATGAACGAAGGTTACCAAGAGCTACTGCAAGCAAGCTTAGAGCAGAATAGCTCAGCGGCAAAAAGTGGTTTAGATAAGGCCAACGGAACATGCAAGGCCTGCCACCGTAGCTATCGTTCTCGTTGGTAAAGTGCAAACGCCGAGCAGTACTAATCTACGCAATAGTTGGAGTACTGACGGGTTAAACAGTGAGTGATGTATTGATTCGCGGTGCACAGCAGATGTCCGTGCTGTGCACCGACTAGTGATATGTCGTAGTTGCTGAAGAGCCTCTACTGGAAAGCGTCAGTCTTATTGCTTGACCGTTACTTTTGAGATGACAATATCTTCACATGGTACATCTTCATGTCCCCAGCGTGTCGTTGTTGGCGCGACACCAATTTTCTCAACAACATCCATACCTGCAATGACTCTACCAAACACTGCGTAGCCCCAACCTGCATTGGTCGTCGCTGTGTGATCAAGAAAATCATTGTCATCTAGGTTGATAAAGAACTGAGCCGTTGCTGAGTGTGGGGCATCAGTACGCGCCATCGCAATTGAACCTACGACATTTTTTAGACCGCGGTTTGCTTCGTTGACGATAGGTGCGCGCGTTAGTTTTTCAGTCATATCAATGGTGTGGCCGCCACCTTGGATCATAAAACCTTCGATCACTCGGTGAAAAGTTGTCCCCTCATAAAAGCCGTCTTCACAGTACTTCAGAAAGTTCTTAGAAGTCACTGGCGCTTTATCAAAGTTCAGTTCGATCTCGATATCACCAAAGTTTGTCGTCAAAATGATCATAGAATTACTCGTTGTATTGCTAGATAAATAATGAGTGGAAGTATACGTGAACGCTGCTGAACAGCCAGTAATGATACTGGCTTTCGCACAACTGTTTTCGGGATTAGCGTTGGTACTGTTTTAGGAACATCTGCACGCTAGAGTCAATAATGTGGTTTCGTTGTGCCGTATCTGGAGAAGGTGCGTGACCGATGATCTGCGGCCAGAACGCGAATGACTTAAGCAGGGCAATAAATTGAGTCGAGGCGAAATGAGGGTCAAGTTCAATTAAGCGTTCGTCTGCTAGCGCTGCTTTAATCCAAATGGTCAAGCCACTCTCAGCTTGAGAGTATTTCTCCATTGCTTGATAAGCGAGTTCTTTGTTGTGGAAGTACTCAGAAAACAACACACGAGAAAGATTAATAAAGCCCTCAGATTCAAGTAAATCGAGTTCTTGATTGGCAATTGCAGTCAGTTGCTCAGCCAGTGACAGCTCCTGCTGATATGGGAAGTGAGTTGCGACTAATGTTTTGGTCCAGATGTTATCGAGAATCTCATCTAACAACAGCTCTTTGCTGGCAAAGTGGTTGTAGACAGTGCGCTTCGATACTTCTGCTCTCGCTGAAATCTTATCCATGCTGGTGGACTTGTATCCATTTTCGGTGAACTCGGCAATAGCAGCTTCAACGATGGCTTCACGTTTCTTCTGGCTCAGTGTTTTTTTAACGGTCATTAGAAATACAACTTAATCTCAAATTAGCACGGTATTCTATTATTTTACACTAAGTAGTTTACTTTTAGTATCAAGGATTGTGCTGTAGCGCTTTGCTTGACTGGCTGGGTAGCATAGAATCGAAGCAGGTTTCTTATTTTTAGTTGTTAGAGAGAAGAGAATTAGACATCAATGAGTAGTATTTTAGAGTGTATTCGTACTGTTGGACGAGGAGAAAGAGGTCGCAAGCCTCTGACGTTTGAACAGGCCTATCGCATCATGGATGAGTATTTGAGTGGTCAAGTTGGAGACGACCAGATGGCGATGCTACTGATGCTAATTCGCGTACAAAACGAGACGAATGAAGAGATTGCTGGCTTTGTTAAAGCATTCCAATCTCGAGTTCCAGATTTGGGCGCAGACATTGATTGGCCTTGTTATGCCGGTAAACGCAACGATTCAATCAGCGGTAAGCCATGGAACTTGCTGGCTGCGAGAATTTTAGCGGATAGTGGCTATAAGATATTAATGCACGGTTATATGGACAAACCGAGTGGCCGAACGCATGTAGAAACGCACCTTCAAGATGTGAATGTGCAGCGTGCCGACAATCCTGAGCACGCGAAAGAGATTCTAGAGAAAGAGGGTATTGCCTATCTTCCTTTGGCAAACTTTGCCCCTGAGGCTCAAACCATGATTGGTTGGAAACACCGTTACGGTTTACGTACGCCAATTAATACTGTGGTTCGAGCCCTTAACCCTGGTGGTGGTCGATTAGGTGTCCGTGGTAGCTTTCACCCAGGCTTCCCACAATTACACGCGGAAGTTGAGCATGTAATTGGCAACAAATCGCACTCGGTGATCTCCTTTAAGGGGCAGAATGGTGAATCGGAATATAACCCGAAGGTAAGCCAAACCGTTTGGTTGAGTTCTCCTGAGAAGGTCGAGTCTTTTTATTGGAAGGGCAGCATGCATGAAGGACTATCGCTACCTGAAAGTTGTGTGTTCGGCACCCCAGAAGAGGAAATGGAGATGATGGCTAACAGCGTGGTCGATACGATGACGGCGGTATTGTTTGCTGAGACTCACGATAAACCAGAAGCGTATAAACGTGCTTCTGAATTGTGGGAAGCGTATTGTCGTCGTTAGCTTTGAATGTCGATAGCTATTGAAAGTCGACAGATTAAAATCATTAAGGTCAGCGGTGCTGGCCTTTTTTATGTGCGATTACTTTACTCGCATCAAGCGATGTGAAGTGTCACCCAGCTGCAATTCAATGATTTGAGAGATTCCCATCTTATCGACGCGTTCGAGCATGTTCTCGCTATATCCGCGGTTTTTCATCCATTCTAAAGGTTCTTTGAAGCTATCTTCGTTGATGACGAAAGACTGATCTGTGATCGCTTCTTCTACGATATGGATAACCCAGATGCGAGATTGAAAGTCTAAGACTTCGTTGAAGAATGATTTAATCGAAGTAAGGAGTTTGGAAGCCATAATGCGCCGAGGTTGAATGGTCGAAATAGTCAGATGTGTCTGTATCTCCGTCTAAGATACGAAAACTTGCCCTTTGTTTCAATTTCTACTCTTATTTCAACTTTGACTCTGGCATAGCCGAGAAGCTATATCACTTGAGTGAGTTTGCGGCTTCGCTTTTCGATACAACTGACTGCTGATCAAGATTCTACGAAACGGCTAAAGTCAATTTCATGCTCTTTTTGATATTTAACGAGTCTGATTTTTAGTTCGCGTTTGGCTGCGATTTCGATGGCAGCGTAAGACATTTTGGTGATCTCTTCACTGCAGTTAGACATCAATGGGCGCTCTTTTTCATTGAAGTGGCCAACGAGGGTTTTATCGATACCGTCTTTGTCGGCATAGACAAAAGCATAGAGAGCTTGGTGATATTGCATACGTCTTTTATCGGCTAAAAACTGGTGTGCAAGCAAGATTACAGGATCTCGAATTACAAAAAAGTATCGAAAAGTAATGGCTTGTAAGGATATGGCTGACGTTTATTACAACTCGCTTTATGTGCCTCAGCCCTTATGCCACCTCACATTTCTTATAAATTAGTTTTTGCCTATCAATAAAATTGTTGAAATCCATTTAGTAAAATCAAGATTTTAGACAACAATTAACATATAGGTACGACATAAGACGTGGCTAAGAGTTTTTAGGGAGAAAGCGATGAATTCGATTAAAGTGAAAGATTACATGACGCTACAGGTTGTGACGTTCACTCCTGATATGCCGTTAAGTCTCGCGCTAGACAAAGTAATGCGCAGTCACCATATGGGTGGTCCCGTGATTGATGAAAGTGAGAAGGTGATAGGCTTCCTTTCAGAACAGGATTTGTTAGAAAAGTTGGTTAAGGTGAGCTACTTCTGTCAAGACACACACACTGTCGGAGATTGCATGCACCCTGAAGTGCTTTCGGTATCTCCAGAACTTTCGATTATCGAACTGGCAGACTTGATGAAAGTTGGTAAGCCAAAAGCATACCCTGTTATCGATAATGAAAGACTCGTTGGCATGATAACGCGTACTGATGTTTTGAGGGCAATTGGTAAAAACTTAGATGATTGCTTCCAACATCCTGTATAATTCTTTGTTCGAAATGATTATTTTTCCGATTAATTTAAATTTATAAAAGGCGCACTAGCGCCTTTTGTTATTTGTAGAAATCTTATTGCATTCACGCTTTTAACCACGGAGACGATTCATGTCAAATCAAACGGCCAAGTTTGTCGAAGGTTCAACAATGCGCCACATTTTAGTGATGTCTGGAGCAGGCTCTGTTGGTTTGATGGCTCTGTTTGTGGTCGACCTTCTCGATATGCTGTTTATCAGTATGTTGGGGCAGGTAGAATTGGCTGCGGCTGTTGGTTTCGCTGGGACGCTAACGTTTTTCTCAACCTCTGTTTCAATCGGTACCTCGATTGCAATGGGCGCTTTAGTTTCCAAAGCCATTGGCGCCAAAGATAGAGATCACGCGAAACAGCTTAGTGTCAGTATCATGATGACGGCGTTTGCGATCAGTTCACTCGTAACAGCGGCAATGTATATTCATATTCCCGAACTGTTGGATGCTATTGGTGCACAAGGACTCGCAGCAGAAAGAGCACAAGCCTATTTGCAGATTCTACTTCCTAGCGGTCCATTTTTAGCTTTGGCGATGGCGGCGGGTGCTGGACTGAGAGCGGCTGGTGATGCGAAGCGCTCTATGTGGGCGACACTGTCGGGGGGGATCGTGAATGCGATTCTCGATCCGCTGTTTATATTTGGATTTGGTTGGAATATTGAAGGGGCAGCATTGGCCTCAGTCATTGCTCGCTTTACCGTGTTGTATTTCTCTCTTTATCCTCTCATTCGTAGCCACGACTTAGTAGCGAAGCCATCAATCGCTCATTGGCGTTTCAACCTTCGTCCTATTCTTGCCATTGCTTTGCCAGCCATAATCACCAACACCGCAACGCCAATTGGTAACGCAATTGTGACAACGGGTATCGCGCAATATGGCGAAGACTTTGTTGCAGGGTTTGCAGTAATTGGTCGTTTAACACCAGTCTGTTTTGCCGTAATTTTTGCGCTGTCTGGTGCTGTTGGTCCTATCATTGGTCAGAACTTCGGTGCCGAGCGTATGGATAGAGTGAAGGAAACGCTCAACAATTCCCTGCTTGTTACAACCGCGTATACCATTGCCGTTTGCATCTTGCTTTACTTCCTACAAGACTTCGTTATTTCGATGTTCAGCCTACAAGGCGATGCCTCGATCATTGTTGCGGCATTCTGTAGCTACGTTGCGATCACCTTTACCTTTAATGGTGCTCTGTTTGTTGCGAATACATCGTTCAACAATTTGGGCAAACCTCTCTATTCAACGGCGTTAAACCTAGGTAAAGCGACGCTCGGAACTCTGCCTTTCGTTTACCTTGGCTCTCAATGGTATGGTGCTCTTGGTGTTCTGTATGGCCAAGCGCTAGGGAATGTGGTGTTTGGTGTACTGGGTGTTCTCGTGTTGCGTTCCCATATTGCAGAGCTAATGAAAGGCGCTGAAGTTGAAGTGGAACAGGAGGATGTATCAATGGTGAGTTTGAATACCCAACCTTTCTGTTCTCATGACGCGGTATTAATTGATGACGTCTCTGCTAACCGAGAAGAGCTGAGCGACGCAAAATCTTAAACAATTTCTTGTTATTTCTCCTTGACCCTGGAGGTGACTCCAAGGTTTATACTTCGGGTGTACTGGAGGGGTATTTCGCCTATCTCAACTAGGAACCCCTTCAGCAGTCGAGTATTAAGGAGAATTTATTATGTGTGCAAAACATGCCGCGTGCCGCTCAACCAAAGCGGATATTCAAAACAAACCTGTAGCTTCAAGCTGCGGTAGCCCTAAAATCACTAGCATTACTGCTGCTTCTACCAGCTCATCTTCGTGCTGTGCAACAGCTGAGCCCTCTGCTGGCGGCGATAGTTGTTGTGGTTCAGACAGTGGAGAAGAAGACCGGCTGTCCTCAGTTGTCGAACTAAAAAGCAAGCTCACTAAAAGCTGGCTCGTTTCAGGTATGGACTGCCCAGCCTGTGCACGAAAAGTAGAAAAAGCCGTTTCTTCTATTCCTGGTGTTATTGAAGCCAAGGTTCTGTTTGCGACGGAAAAACTGGTCGTGAAATACGATCAAGTTGAACTCACAGAAACCATTGAAACCGCCGTTCAAAAAGTAGGCTTTAGTTTAAGTGAAGTTGGCGCTAAGAAAAAGCAAGAGCCAGCGACGTTCTGGCAATCATACATTCAGCCAAACCTCCAAATCATCGCGATTGCCGCAGCGATGTTATTCGCGACCCTAATCAAAGATTTCAGCCCTGTTTTAAGTGAGCGATTGTTCATTGTCACCTGTTTACTTGGACTTTACCCAGTCGCAAAACAAGCGGTGAAACTGGCTCGTTCTGGTACTCCTTTTGCCATCGAAACCTTGATGAGTGTTGCTGCTTTAGGTGCCCTGTATTTGGGGGAAACAGTAGAAGCAGCCATGGTTCTTTTGTTGTTCTTAATCGGTGAACGTTTAGAGGCGTTTGCTTCATCCCGTGCACGCAGTGGTGTACAAGCATTGATGGCGTTGGTGCCTGAAAATGCCACTCAAATTGTTGATGGAGAACGTGTTGAAGTTGCAGTGACGGAACTTAAGCCTGGCGATGTTATTGAAGTCTCTCCTGGTGCTCGACTGCCAGCAGACGGTCAATTGATCACTTACGCCGCTAGCTTCGATGAGAGCGCACTCACTGGTGAATCTGTCCCTGTTGAACATGTAAAAGGCAACGCCATCATGGCGGGTGCGGTTGTGGTCGATAAGGTTGTACGTATCACGATCACTTCTAAACAAGGTGAGAATGCGATAGACCGAATTCTTCATTTGATTGAAGAAGCAGAATCACGCAAAGCACCACTAGAACGATTCCTAGATAAATTTAGCCGTTGGTATACGCCGCTAATGATGTTTGTGGCATTGATGGTGATTGTGATCCCGCCGAGCTTGTTTGCTCAACCTTGGGAAACTTGGGTCTACCGTGGTCTAGCACTACTGTTGATTGCGTGTCCATGTGCGTTGGTTATCTCAACACCCGCTGCGATTACGTCTGGGTTGGCTGCGGCGGCGAAACGTGGTGCCTTGATTAAAGGTGGTGCAGCGCTAGAGCAGTTAGGTAAGGTTGAAACCATTGCGTTTGATAAAACCGGCACACTGACCGAGGGCAAACCACAAGTTACTGACGTGACACCGTTGCAAGATTGGAATGAGCAACAGCTATTGCGTGTGGTTGGTGCGATTGAAGTTGGCTCAAGTCATCCATTAGCACTGTCTCTTGTCAATAAAGTTAAAGAGATGGGGATTGATATTCCTGAATCTGACAACAAACGTGCCCTTATCGGTAGTGGCGTTGAAGGTGACATCGACGGGCGTACTTATCAGGTGCTTTCGCCATCGAAAGTGACATTTTCTCTCGATTCTTCAGTACAAGAACAGGTTGCTTCGCTTGAAATGCAAGGCAAGACGGTGGTAGTCGCAGTAGAGCTTCCACAGACCGTCATTGGTTTGATTGCGTGGCAAGATACTTTGCGCAGTGACGCCAAAGCTGCAGTAGAGCGCTTAAGCCAGTTGGGCGTTGAGTCGATTATGTTGACGGGCGATAATCCTCGTAGTGCCGAGGCAATCAGCTCTGTGGTTGGTATGCAGTACAAAGCAAGCCTATTGCCCGCGGATAAAGTGAGTTACGTTGAAGAGCTTACTCGCCGTTCTCATGTCGCTATGGTGGGTGATGGTATTAATGACGCGCCAGCAATGAAAACTGCCAACGTAGGTATTGCTATGGGAGGCGGCACCGATGTCGCTTTGGAAACCGCAGACTCGGCACTGACTCACAATCGTCTAACTGAATTGCCAGCTATGATTGAGCTGTCACAGGCAACCATGAGAAACATTCGTCAGAACGTCGCTTTGGCGTTGGGGTTAAAAGGTGTCTTCTTGGTGACGAGCCTGTTTGGTATTACTGGCTTATGGGTAGCCGTGCTTGCCGATAGTGGCGCAACCGCGCTTGTGACACTTAATGCTTTAAGACTACTAAGATTTAAGTCAAAAGCTGATTAGGGCGTCTAATTAGTTACAGGACGCCTCTGGTTTATTAAGCGCATGTTGTTTTATTTGCGTTTTATGAACTAGAGGCGTTTTTTTCGTCATTATTATGCAACGAAGCTGGTCGATTACGGTAAAAGTGTGATGCCAATCGGTTTTTCGTGAAACTTGAGTGTATGTTGCGTGGAGAGGTGTGATGTTTGTCACTTCATTTTGTGAATAGCTTGGTTAGAGTAAACACGTACCCCACAAACTTATAATGCGCTTAGATAAGGGTGATGAACACTCAATAAGCCACAAGGAGCAAACTATGTCTCAAGCTGTTTTCCACTTAGGTATTACTGAAGCTGATCTTCAAGGTGCAACACTAGCGATCATCCCAGGTGATCCAGCACGTGTACAAAAAATTGCTGACGAAATGGAAAACCCAGTATTTCTAGCAAGCCACCGTGAGTACACGCTGTACCGCGCTGAGCTAGACGGTAAGCCTGTGGTTGTTTGTTCTACTGGTATTGGTGGTCCATCTACATCTATCGCTGTAGAAGAGCTAGCACAACTAGGTGTACGCACTTTCCTACGTGTGGGTACAACTGGTGCAATCCAACCTCATGTAAACGTGGGTGACATGATTGTAACAACGGGTTCTGTTCGTCTAGACGGTGCAAGCCTACACTTTGCTCCAATGGAGTTCCCAGCAGTAGCTGACTTCGAAATCGCAACAGCAATGAAAGCGGCAGTAGAAGAGTCTGGCGCAACGGTTCACACTGGTGTTACAGCATCAAGTGATACGTTCTACCCAGGTCAAGAGCGTTACGACACGTTCTCTGGTCGCGTTGTTAAGCGTTTCCAAGGTTCTATGCAAGAGTGGCAAGACATGGGCGTTCTTAACTTCGAAATGGAATCTGCAACACTGCTAACTATGTGTGCAAGTTCTGGCCTGAAAGCAGGTTGTGTAGCGGGCGTTATTATCAACCGTACACAGAAAGAGATCCCAGATCACGATACTCTAAAAGAGACAGAAGCACGCTCGATCAAAGTGGTTGTAGAAGCTGCGCGTAAAATGCTTTAATCGCGTCGATACTGCTTAATTCAGTTATCATCCAAGATAGCTTGATTTAAATCCTCAAAAGCTGCACTTACTGGTGTGGCTTTTTTGTATTTGTTGATCAGCGTCTTAGTGAAATTTAAGACAAATAAAAAGGCGCATGATGCGCCTTTAATGTATGAGAAGTAAGTCTTTGATAGCTTAGTGCTTACTTGCTTAGTACTCTAGGTCTTCGTGACCGCCTGCCGCCGCAAACCAAGACGTTAGATGTGTCTTAAGGTCTTTCAACTCATCAGGGCCAATCAAAGCTAACCCTAAATCCTCTGCACGAGTGATGTCGTTATGGCGTAGTGGACGGAAGCTAACCAGCATAGCTCGCGCCTGAAGGCCACCTAGTAGGTCACGCAGCGATTCCAGCTTGTATAAGGTGTCATCACCATCGTCACGCATACCCTTGGTCTTACATTCGATGATGTGCAGTTTGTTGTTTACTACTGATGCAACATCCAGCTCATTACGTACTTCACGCTCACCAAGTTGGCGATAAACCTGAACGTTCAACGAGCGGTCTTGAATGGTTGGCATGTCGTCTTGAATCTGTTTCACCGTGCTGTGCACCAGTGTTTCTAGCCACTCACCGTTCGAGAAACGACGCGCATCTTCGTTGGCAAAGGTCAAAATACCGTCTTGGTATGCCGCAATCTTTGCTTCAACGAGGTCGGTAAGCAGCATATTCAGCTCGCGATAGCCTTGTTGCTTCTCTGAAAGCTCAACATCCAGTTTCTGCTCTTTACGACACGTTGTTGCTAAGTAATTTAGCGTTGCTAGACCTGGCCCCAATTCAAGGGCATTACTCGCCCAGCGCTCACCCAATTCATAGAGTTTCTGATCCAGCTGTGGTGGCAATTCGAAATCATTAAATTCACCGCGAGCACCAAACACGGTTAGGTAGTCATCAATGGTGATGCGGTCTTGTACTTGGGCGTCTTCTTTGCCATTTGGGTATAACCAACACAGTTTGTCGCTGTTTGGTTCAACCACGAAAATCGGCCAATGGTAAGTGCGGAATACTTCGTAAACAGAAAGCAAGCGGTGTCTTAAACCACAACTTGCGTTCAGCTTGACTTCTTGACCACGTGCCTTGAGATCTTCGGCTAAGTTTTGAATTGATTCTTTAATAACAGAGGTGTTGACGATGGTAGGGATTTCAAAGAACTCACTGGTAATGTCGCGCTTTTGGAGTACTGAGTGAAGGCGCAGATACATGCCTTCTTGAGTCTTGTCACCGATAAAAACAATGTGAGAACTGACGGTTCGATTATCCAATAACGGGGTAATCAACCTAATGGGGTCTTGATCAATAATGCCAACGTGAACAGCCATATAAATTCCTTAATATTGGCTCGCTCAAAATGGGATCGTAACGGAAAGCAGCAAGCCATAATACTCATATAATGACAAAGCCTTAAAAAAACAAGGGTAACCTTTGATAAAAGTTACCCTTGTTCAGTCAGTTAACGATTTGGTGCGAGCAAAGTCTTACCTTTATTCGCTTTAAAGTGGACCTAAAGTTTGAATTGGTGCACCAAATCTCCTTGTTGGTTAGCAAGAATAGTAAGGTTCTCACTCGCTTGAGCGATTGATGACATCGCTTGATAACTTGCATCCGCAATGTGGTTGATGTCTTCAATGTTTCGCGCAATGTCGCTCGATGTCTCACTTTGTTCTGCTGCCGCCTGAGAAATATGTGTACTCATGTGGCTGATCTCTAGGATAAGCGCTTGGATTTCTTCCATCGCACTATTGGCATTGGAAGCCTGCTCAACCGACATCTCCATATCATTCATACAGCTCTCAATCACGTTACCTGCTGTCTTTGAGCTCGACTGTAGATTGCTGATCATAGTTTCAATCTCAGAGGTAGATTGCGTGGTCTTCTGAGCAAGAACGCGAACCTCGTCCGCTACCACAGCGAAGCCGCGGCCTTGCTCACCCGCACGTGCAGCCTCGATAGCGGCATTAAGTGCAAGTAGGTTGGTTTGTTCTGCGATACCACGAATTACATCTAGGATTGAGCCAATCTGGCTGCTCATCTGTTGAAGTTCACCCACAGCGACAACCGACTCATTGAGGCGAGTCTCTAGTTGATTGATGGTGCTGATGTTGGTGTTCATGATTTGACGACCAGATTCAGATGCGGATTCGACTTGCTGAACCATGGTTAATGAGCTCTGCGCGCTGCTTGCGACTTCTTGCACCGAATGTGACATCTCTGTCATTGCGGTTGCCACATTAGCAGTCTGTTCGCGCTGATTGCTGAGCTGACCTTGCGTTGTAGAAGAGGTCTTCTGGTTGATGCTTGCGGTTTCAGTTAGCTCATCAGATGCTTCATTTAGCTTAACTAGAATATTATGTAGGTTATCGGCAAGAGTGTTGATATGACGACTTACGCGGCTAAATTCGTTGTCGTAACGAATGTCGATACGCTTAGTCATATCACCCTGTGTTAGCCCTTCAAGAGCATGCAGGATGCGAGTTAAAGGTTCGCGCACACTGTGTGCAATGTGATAGCCAATCGCTGCTGCGAATACAGTCACCACAACACCAATCGCGATGGCTTTCATTAGGCCTTGGTCGTAGACTTCACCGGCATCTGCCAGTGAGCTATTAAGCTGTTCACCCGCCGTGACGTTGAATGAGTCCAGAACGGCCATTGCTTGGTCAACGTCTACCGCTAGGTTAGCGATGTTGATGTAGAGTGCCTTCTTCGCTTGCAGGTAGTTATTGTGTTTATCAAGTACACCGCCTTTCTGACCAACGTCTTTGGTGAACTTTTGTACCGACTCATCGAACGCGCCTTTTAGCTCAGGCAATTGAGTCGTTAAACCACGGTATGCGTAGTTGAGGTGTGTTACCGCTTTTTTGTTTTTGTTTACTGCGCTTTGAACTAACTCTACATCTGAGCTTGCTAGAGCATCAGAGGTGATCACCTCTGCGTCTTTCAGCTTAATGAAGTAGCTTTTCGCCATTACTTTCACAGAGATGCTTTTCTGATCGGCAACATACTCTTTCATCCCAACTGTTAACTCTGAGTGTAGGCGTTGGAATTCGCGTGATGCTTTTTGTACTTGCTCTTGTGCTTCAAACATCGCGACGTAGTTGTTCATCGCTTCTTCTGCTTCAGAGAAATAGCGCTCTTCGAGTTGTTTTAGCTGTTCAACACGCTCTACAAGTACAGGATTTGTCGCGCTAGCTACTTCAAGTTCATTAAGTACAGAAGAAAATGCTTGTTGTGATTGAGCAAATTCACTGCGCATTGCTGTCATGCGCTCTTGATTCTGTGTAGTGAGGTAATCTTTGAAGGATTTGTCTGCAGAGAGTAGCTGCACACTGGTTTGATTAGAGAGAGTAACAAGAGGCAGCGAAGATTTTGAGACGCTTTCGAAATTACTGTGTATCTGATTCATGCTGCTCATCATGATTGTAATCGTAATTGCAAACATGATGATGATCAGTGCGAAGCCCGCATACATGCGTTTTATCACTGAGCCTTTCATGGCCATTCTCCCTAAAAATAAATACAGACCGAAAATCCGGTCCAAAACAAAGTAACAAAAGTGTCAGCATTCTATTGAGTTCCAGTAACACATTTTATGACGCACCCGTCAAAAATAGCTGTCAGCAATAGGCGACATAACATTCTTTTGCGCTTGATAGGGTTTTCTTTGATTTGAACACTGTTTTTTATTATGCTTTAGCTCAGGTTGATTGAGGTTTCTAGTGGCTTGACGCATACTCAAAGCTCTTAGAAGTAAATGTTTTATTGGAGAAAAACATGGCTGAAGAAACCATTTTTAGCAAAATAATTAATAAAGAGATTCCAGCAGACCTTCTTTACCAGGACGATCTAGTTACCGCGTTTCGTGACATTAATCCTCGTGCGCCAAGTCATATCCTGATTATTCCAAATAAGCTGATCCCAACAGCGAATGACGTTGAAGCGGAAGATGAAGCGATGATGGGACGTCTATTTACGGTTGCTCGTAAGCTGGCGAAAGAAGAGGGTATTGCAGAAGATGGTTACCGACTGATTGTGAATTGTAACTCTCACGGTGGCCAAGAAGTTTATCATATTCATATGCACCTTGTAGGTGGGCGCCCTCTTGGCCCACTATTAATGAGCTAATAAAAAATGACTTTCTATACCAACTTTCTGCAAGAACTGTAGTCCAAAGCGTTGGTTGGTATAGATAGGCAGGAGTTAATCTTTGAAACAGTACGTCAAGTTCGTTTCAGTCGCGATGATGTCGGCATTGACCGTTGGGTGTGCAAGCATGTCTGCGGGCAACTTGTTTAGTCACTACAGCGCTCAAAACGAGAGTGTGTATCAAGCCTTAAGAGCGGGTGACTACTCAGAAGCGCAGCAAGAATTACCTGATTATGCCGCTGGCGACATTTTGGATAACCTTGAAAAAGGCCGCGTATATTTACTAGACCAACAATACGCAGAGAGTAAGTCTTGGTTTGAACAAGCAGACCAAGCCGTAAGAGTTCAGCAAGATAAAGCCGTGGTATCGGTGACGGACAGCGCGGCGAGCGTTGGTGCATTAGCAGTTAATGACAATATTACCGAATATACCCCAGCCGACTATGAATTAGGCTTTCTTCATCTTTATCTTGGGCTGAACTATCTCAAACAGAATGATTTAGAGGGCGCATTGGTTGAGATGCGTCGAGCTAACCAAGTTCAAGAGCAAGCCAAGAAGCAACGAGAAGCGGAACTGCAGCAAGCAGCAAATGATGCCCGCTCCCAAGGCCTTTCGGCTAACGTTGGTAGCATTCTCTCGAACTACCCGGATGCAGGTAAAAAGCTGCAATCGGTACAAAATGCCTATTTGATGTTCTTGTCTGGTCTGCTTTATGAAGCGTCCAATGACCTCAACAGTGCGTATGTTGATTATCGACGTGCCTTGGCGGTTATGCCTGACAATCAACAGGTTATTGAGCGCACTATGCTGGTGGCTCAACGCCTAGGCATGCGTGAAGATTTGGTGAAGTTGAAAAAACGTTACTCGATGCCAGCGTCTCTTAAATCTGGCGAAGGGAGAGTGATCGTCTTAGATGAGCAGAGCGTTGTACAAGCAATGGACAGCTGGCGTCTAGATTTACCGGTTTATGACAGTCGTGACCAAGGCGCCATATATTCTCTAGCTCTGCCATACTATTCAAAGCAGCCAAATGAAAGATTTACGTCGATTCGTATCAATGGTACTTCGCTCAATGGCAGTTTGTTGACTGATGTAGATGCAATGGCACAGAACGATTTATCTGAGCGTCTGCCGGGTATTGTTATTCGCCAAGCACTGCGAGTAGTCGCGAAAGACCGAATTCGTAAAGAAGCTACTAAAGGCGATGATGTCGGTAACTTGTTGTTCAATGTTTGGAATACGCTGACTGAACAACCTGATACTCGCAGTTGGCAGTCGCTACCTGCTCAGGTGAAGAGCAGTACCTATGTGGCGACTTCTGGCAACTACACGCTAGAAGCGGGCGGCAAGTCGTATCAGTTTGATGTGCGAGATGGGCAAACCACATTAGTTTGGGTTTCTCGCCAAGGGAATAACGCCACCATGTGGCACAAGCAGCTAGGGAGGCTGTAATGAAAAAGTGGTTAGTGAGCTTAGCGGCTGTTGCAGCCTTGGCCGGTTGTGCGGAGAACACAGCAGGTGTACGTGTTGATGGCCTAACGCAAAACGTATTTTTTGGTGACAAGGTACTGGGTAGTCGACTGTTAGTCGATGACGTTAGAACCGATCAAGTTGATGGTCATACCCGAGGACTTGTACGTCTGACGAGCGACTACAAGGGTGACCAAAACATCCTGTATCGATTCTACTGGTACGACGATGCCGGCCTTGAAGTGAACTTGAAGCAAGGGCCTTGGAAGCAAGCCATTGTCCGCGGTTTCGAGACCATCACCTTGTCAGAGATTTCAGTGAACCCGAAAGCGACACAATTCCGCGTGCAGTTTCGGGAACAGTAATATTTATCGGTTAAGCTGAGCACGACTGTTACTGGTCAGCTAAGCCAACCAAATTTATGAGTAGGGCGCTGTTCTGCTCCGATATGTGAGGAAATAAAATGAAAAAGAGTGTCATTGCGCTATTAGGATTGGCTGTAATTCTAGGCGGTTGTTCAAACAAAGTAAGTTATGGTGATGCGCAAGCTGTAGAGACCACAACCATCGATTTCGGTTCTACGGACCTTCAAACGATTGCTGGCGAAATGGTTGATAGCATGATGGCTTCTGGTTCGGTTTCTTACATCACCCGTGATCAGCGTCCGATCGTGTTTGTAGAGCGTATTAAGAACAAAACCAGCGAGCACATCGATACTGAATCTATCACAGATACGATCAGTACTAAGATGTTGAACTCAGGCAAGTTCCGTTTCGTTGACATGGACCGCGTTGAGTCAGTTCGTGAACAACTGAACTTCCAGAACAACGACGAGCTTGTCAACCAAAGCTCAGCGATTCAGTTCGGTAAGATGGTTGGCGCTCAATACATGCTTTACGGCAACCTATCAAGCATCGTTAAGAACGACGGTAGTGACCAAGACGTTTACTACAAAATGACAATGCGTTTAATGGATCTTGAGTCTGGTCTAATCGAATGGGCAGATGAAACAGAAATCCGTAAGCAAAAATCTAAGAGCCTACTGGGTCTGTAATCAAGCAGTAGCCATATAGAGTGTTGCATTGTGCACGGCTCTTTAGGCTACACTTGGACTGAGTGAGAATAAAAGACACTGGCGGTAACGTTGGTGTCTTTTTTATAGGGAGAACAGAGAGTATGGCGATTTTTTGCTGGGATGAAGCCAAAAAACTGGATGCGAGCCTAGGCTCACTTGATGACTATTTCGATGTCCCTCCTGTGAAAGCACAAACGTTAACCGGTGGCCTCACCAACCGTTGTTGGAAGATAGAAACAGGCGAGGGGAAAGCTTTTGTCTGGCGACCCGCGACTTCCATTACAGAAGCCTTCGGTATTTCGCGTCATGAAGAGTATCAAGTACTCTCGGCGATAGAGCAGCTTCATATTGCGCCACAAGCGATGACCATCAATAAGCAAGGTTTGTTAGTCGAGTGGGTTGAAGGGGATACCATTCACGATGACCTCTCACTTCAACAGCTCATGCGAACCTTGGTATCTGTGCATTTGGTCAACACTTCGCGACTCCCTCTGCATCCCTTCTGTTTTACCGCCCGAGTCGACCATTATTGGCTACGGCTTGATAAAGAGCACAGAGGTGAGGAGTTTGAAGCTATTTATCAACAATGGCGCTCGGCACCTAACCTACCTCCAATCGAAAATTCACTCTGTCATTTTGATCTCGGTGGCTACAACCTTGTGCGTCAGCATGATGAGATTAAAATTATTGATTGGGAGTATGCAGCATTAGCGGATCCTCGACTCGATTTAACATTGACGATTTCGGTCGCTAACGTACCGGTAGAAGAGGCCGTTAAACAATATTGCCAGTTTCGAGGTATCCATGATACTCAAGCATGGATAGACGGCGTCGAGGCTTGGCAACCGCGCAGCAAAATGATGGCGATGCTTTGGTATTTGCTGGCTCATCAGCTGTGGGGGGATGAACAATATATGGATGAAGCGCGGGCACTCAGTTGCACTTTATGTAGCTAGGATCACGTTTAGGATGGGAAAAATGCAAATTCAGGTATCTGTACTTTAAAACCTTATTTTTCATGTTAGATTTATCAAAACGTACCAGCATTTTACCAGGGAGGTACAATGATTATTTACCTACACGGCTTTGACTCAACAAGCCCGGGCAACCACGAAAAAATACTGCAGTTGCAATTCATTGACGATGACGTTCGTTTCATTAACTACAGTACTCTTCACCCGAAACACGACATGCAGCACTTGCTTAAAGAAGTGCATAAAGTGATTGAACAGTCTGATGACCCACACCCGATAATTTGTGGTGTTGGCTTAGGTGGATATTGGTCTGAGCGTATCGGCTTCTTATGCGGTATCAAACAGGTGATCTTTAACCCGAACTTGAGACCCGAAAAGAACATGGTCGGCAGAATTGATCGCCCAGAAGAATACGAAGATATTGCAACAAAGTGTGTCAGCCAGTATCGCATGAAGAACAAAGATCGCTGCTTAGTTGTACTGTCTCGTGAAGATGAAATTCACGACAACAGCAAAACAGCAGCTGAACTTGAAGACTATTATCAAATCATTTGGGATGAGAAAGAGAGTCACAAGTTCAAGAAGATTTCCCAGCATTTACAAGCGATGAAAGCCTTCAAGAACGCTTAAATTCTTATAAAATTTGATAGCAAGAAGCAGTGCTTTTCCGAGTGCTGCTTTTTTTGTATTCAACGCATTTTTAACGTGAATGAAAATGACGCAAACGTTAACTATTTTTTCTACGAAACCTCATTGAAGGTAAGGATTTTAGTTGCGGTCACGTTTTTGCTCTATATAATGTTCGGTAATAAAATATTTTGATAAATATCAAAAAAAATTGAGAGCGAGTCATAAACTTGCCCATTTTTTGCGCTTCACCTCTCAGGTAAGCTCTTTTTATCCACGTGAACTTACTAAAGCAGATGACTTTAGTCTTAGCCCCTCTAAACACTCGGTAATAGGAAGCGAATCGAACTTCCCACTGCGATAACGCAGGTTACTGAGTAGAAAACAGAATTTATCGGTTGGAGTAATCGAGCCGAACCCCATTTATTTATTTTGTAGAGGATTGTCATCGTGACAAAAATTATCGTAGTAGGCGGTGGTGCTGGTGGTTTAGAACTAGCAACCAAGCTAGGGCGCACCCTAGGCCGTAAAAAACGCGCAACGATTACACTGGTTGACCGAAAAGCGAGCCACCTTTGGAAACCGTTACTGCATGAAGTAGCAACCGGCTCTTTGGACGAAGGTGTCGACGCATTGAGCTACCGTGCACATGCAAAGAATCACTACTTTGATTTCCAGATGGGTAGCCTAAACGACATCGATCGCGAACGTAAGGTTATCGCCCTAAGCGAACTTCGTGATGAAAATGGCGAACTATTGATGCCTAGCCGTGAGTTGGAATACGACATTCTGGTTATGGCGATTGGCTCAACGTCGAATGATTTCAATACTCCAGGTGTTCGTGACAACTGTATTTTCCTAGATAGCCCAGAACAGGCGCACCGTTTCCGTACCGAGATGAACAATGAGTTCCTGAAGCTGCATGCTAAGAACGGCCAAGGTACGGTAGACATCGCTATTGTTGGTGCGGGTGCAACAGGCGTAGAACTGTCTGCTGAACTGCACAATGCGGTTAAAGAGCTGCGTACTTACGGTTTTGGCGACCTAGATTCAAGCAAGCTAAACGTAAACCTAATCGAAGCGGGTGAGCGCATTCTTCCTGCACTTCCACCACGTATTTCAAGTGCGGCACACTCTGAGCTGACTAAGCTTGGTGTGAACGTTCGTACGATGACTATGGTGACGCAAGCTGACGCTGATGGTCTAACGACTAAAGAGGGTGAGAAGATCCCTGCTCAGATTATGGTTTGGGCCGCAGGTATCAAAGCACCAGACTTCATTAAAGATATCGGTGGTTTAGAAACAAACCGTATCAACCAATTGGTAGTGAAAGATACACTGCAAACGACACGTGATGACGATATTTTCGTTATTGGTGACCTAGCACAATGTACACAAGCGGACGGCTCTTTTGTCCCACCACGTGCTCAAGCAGCACACCAAATGGCTAGCTGCGCATTCAGCAACATCATTGCCAAACTAAATGGTCGTGAGCAGAAGGCTTATATCTACAAAGATAAAGGTTCTTTGGTTTCTTTGAGCCGCTTCTCAACGGTTGGTAGCTTGATGGGTAACCTAACCAAAGGTTCAATGATGGTTGAGGGTCGTATCGCTCGCGTGGTTTACATATCGCTATACCGCATGCACCAAATGGCGCTACATGGCGTGATTAAGACATCACTGATGATGTTGGTAGGCCGTATTAACCGCGTACTGCGTCCAAACCTTAAGCTTCACTAATTAGATTAAAGTTAGTTATGACTAAAAAAGAGCTCTTAGGAGCTCTTTTTTTATGCTTCGTTTAAATTGTTGCGCGGTTATCGTTTAGGTTGCGCATCAATACATTGGCCGTGTACGTCGGTTACACTTGGGTTCATCAAGTGCAAGTACAGCGGCATAATGTCGAGTGGTGTCTTCAGCTTGTTTGCATCTTCGCCTGGGTAAGCTTTTGCACGCATGCGCGTTTGAGTCGCACCAGGGTTAATCGCATTTACACGCAAAGCTGTGCCTTCTACTTCGTCGGCTAGAATCTGCATCATGCCTTCAGTCGCAAATTTAGAGATAGCGTAAGAGCCCCAGAAGGCACGGCCAGAGTGACCAACTGTTGAAGAGGTGAATACGATACGACCCGCTTCTGCTTTCTTAAGTACCGGTAGAAGAGCTTGAGTCATTAAGAACTCAGCTTTTACGTTAATCTGCATCACATCATCAAACGTGTCTTCTTCGATTTGATCGAATGGACTCAGAGTACCAAGCACGCCTGCGTTGTGCAGTAGTCCGTCTAGGCGACCGAATTGAGATTCGATCGTTTCAGCCATGTCGATGTAGTTCTGCTTTGTTGCACCCTTAAGGTCCAACGGGATGATCGCAGGTTGTGGGTAGCCTGCTTTCTCTATTTCATCGTAAATAAACTCAAGGTTTTTTACGTTACGGCCGAGCAGAATCACTGTCGCACCGTGTTGAGCAAAACTCAATGCAGCTTGGCGGCCAATACCGGCTCCAGCGCCTGTAACCAAAATTACTTTATCTTTGAGGGCATCTGTAGAGATTGGGTAATCCACTGTGCTTATCCTTCTATTTTTATGTTCGTCATTCCATTGATGTTTAATCACACAGATAACCGCAGGAATGATTAGAAATTCTTGGTAATCGTGACAAGATGGTTACAATACACTAATTCGTACATTAGGGGATATGACATTGGACTTTTTGTTGGACTACGGCTTGTTTTTAGCCAAGATTGCGACTGTTGTAATCGCCATTATTGCAATTTTAGTGATTGCGAAATCGGTGGGCGGTAAATCAAGCGCGATAAAAGGTGAGCTGGAAATCACTAACCTATCTGATCATCACAAACAGACTATCGAGCAGCTAGAGCATCATTTACATGATGATGCGTTCATCAAGGCTCGTGATAAGGCTGAAAAGAAAGCGGAAAAAGAGAAAACCAAGTCACGCGGCAAAGAAGTCAAAAAAGCAGCGAAAGAGGGTGAGTTGGACAGCAAGCGCGAACCGCACCTGTTTGTTTTGGAATTCAATGGCAGTATTGATGCAAAAGAGGTGGCTTCTCTTCGTGAAGAAGTAACAGCTGTATTAGCGGTGGCTCGTGAGGGCGATGAAGTATTGCTTAAGCTTGAGTCTGGCGGCGGCATGGTTCACGGCTATGGTTTAGCGTCTTCTCAGCTTGACCGTATTAAAGCGGCGGGTCTTCCTCTGACTATCTCTGTCGACAAAGTCGCAGCGAGTGGCGGTTACATGATGGCGTGTATTGCCGATAAGATTGTTTCAGCGCCTTTCGCTATTGTTGGTTCTATCGGCGTTATTGCTCAGCTACCTAACTTCAATAAACTACTGAAAAAGTACGACATTGAGTTTGAACAACTGACAGCCGGTGAGTACAAACGCACCTTGACTATGTTCGGTGAAAACAACGATAAAGCGCGCGAGAAGTTCAAGCAGGAGCTTGAAGAGACTCACGGTTTATTCAAAGACTTTATCCGTGACCACCGCCCAGACTTAGACCTAGAAAAAGTAGCGACGGGTGAACACTGGTTTGGTACTCAAGCTCACGCTCTAGGTTTAGTTGATGAGATTCGCACTTCTGATGACATCGTTGTGGATGCGTGCAAAGAGAAAACAGTTCTTGCGATTCACTATGTTCAGAAGAAGAAGCTAACAGACAAACTTGCTGGAGTAGCGGGTAAGTCGGCAGATAATATTTTGCTGAAGCTGATTGAGCGTGGTCAAAAGCCAATCGTATAACTATCTGTTACTGCAGAAAAAACAAAAGCGCATTGGTTTCGGCCAGTGCGCTTTTTTGTTTAGATTACTTGTTTTCTACATGATGTGGTTTGAAACCAAGTTAGATCTTCGAGCCATAATCGTTACGCTTTGGACACGTCGCAAGGATTTCTCTATGCCCTGTGTCCTTGAGCTCTTCCAATATCACGTCAAAGCCCCATAAGCGATAGAGGTGCTTCATTACCTCGTCGTAGCCTTTATCAAGCGGAATACGGTCGTGAGGTACGTATTGCAGAGTCATTGAACGGTCACCGCGCACATCTACGTTGAATACTTGAATGTTTGGTTCTAGGTTACTCAAGTTGTATTGCGCTGCGAGTTTTTCACGAATCATGCGGTAGCCCATTTCATCATGAATCGCGCTTACCTCAATTACGCTTTTTCGGTCATCATCAAGGATTGAGAACAGCTTAAAGTCGCGAATGATCTTCGGTGACAGATATTGGCTGATAAAGCTCTCATCTTTGAAGTTATGCATAGCAAAGTGAACAGCCTCGAGCCAATCACTACCAGCCAGCTCAGGGAACCACTCCTTGTCTTCATCTGTAGGATTCTCACAGATTCGACGTATATCTTGGAACATCGCAAAGCCGAGTGCGTAAGGGTTAATTCCGCTAAAATAAGGGCTGTTGTAGGCAGGCTGCGCGACAACACTGGTGTGGCTATGCAGGAACTCCAGAATGAACTTGTCACTGACCAAGCCTTCATCGTAAAGATGATTCAAAATCGTATAGTGCCAGAAGGTCGCCCAGCCTTCGTTCATCACTTGAGTCTGTTTTTGTGGGTAGAAATATTGGCTGATTTTGCGCACGATACGAACACACTCACGCTGCCAAGGTTCTAGTAGTGGTGCGTTCTTTTCAATGAAGTAGAGAATGTTCTCTTGTGGCTCGCTAGGGAAACGTACCTTCTGCTCTTCCTCTTTATCGCGGTTCTTCGGTACAGTACGCCACAGTTCATTCACTTGAGACTGCAGGTATGCCTCTCGCTCTTGTTGACGTGCTGTTTCTTCAGCGATGGAGATTTTCTCTGGGCGTTTATAGCGGTCTACACCGTAATTCATCAATGCATGGCACGAATCGAGTAGCTGTTCGACCTCAGAGACGCCATATTTTTCTTCACAGTCCGCAATGTACTTTTTCGCGAACAGCAGATAGTCGATGATAGAGCTCGCATCGGTCCATGTCTGGAATAGGTAGTTGCCTTTAAAGAAAGAGTTATGCCCGTAACACGCGTGCGCCATCACCAGCGCCTGCATAGTCACAGTGTTCTCTTCCATTAGGTAGGCAATACATGGGTTTGAGTTAATCACGATCTCATAGGCAAGCCCCATCTGACCGTGCTTGTAGTTTTGCTCGGTTTGGATGAACTTTTTACCAAATGACCAGTGGTTGTAATTGATCGGCATGCCAATACTTGAGTAGGCGTCCATCATCTGCTCAGAGGTAATAACCTCAATTTGATTAGGGTAGGTGTCGAGTCGGTAGTGCTCAGCCACACGTTTGATCTCGACATGATATTGTTCTAAGAGGTTAAACGTCCAATCAGGGCCGTCTGGCAGCATCTTGCCTCTGTTTTTATCCGCAGGGCTATCTTTCTCTGCAACGCTTGATTTTGCTGTCATGAAAAGCCTCCTTACGCTGTCTCTTTCTGGAACAGTTCTCTGAATACCGGGAAAATATCGTCCACGGTTTTTATGTTTTTCATGGCGAAGTTATCGAAGCTTGCTTCTAACTTCTCATACTCATGCCACAACGTTTGGTGTGAACGACGAGTGATTTCTATGTAGGAGTAGTACTGACAGGTTGGCAGTAGTTTGTTCACAAGCAGTTCTTTACAGCGCGGGGAGTCGTCTGCCCAGTTATCGCCATCGGATGCTTGTGCCGCGTATATGTTCCACTCATTTGACGGATAACGCTCAGCAACGATTTCGTCCATTAACTTGAGAGCGCTGGATACGATCGTTCCGCCTGTCTCTTGTGAGTAGAAAAATTCATGTTCATCGACTTCTTTCGCTTGTGTGTGGTGGCGAATGAAAACAACGTCAACGTTCTCATAGGTACGGTTCAAGAACAGGTACAGCAACACATAGAAGCGTTTTGCGATGTCTTTTGTTGCTTGATCCATTGAGCCTGACACATCCATTAAGCAGAACATAACTGCTTGGCTGGATGGGATAGGACGCTTCTCATAGTTCTTGTAGCGCAGGTCAAACGTGTCAATGAATGGCACGCTTTCGATTTTCTTTCTTAGTTCGGCGATCTCTTCTTTAAGTCGCGTCTCTTCGAAAGGCTGAGCGGGCTCTGTCATTTGAACTTTGTCGAGTTGCTCCATCAATGAGTTCAATTCACGGCGTTTGCCTGCTGTCATCGCTGTTCTTCTTGCTAGCGACTGTTGTAGTGAGCGAACCACAGCGATGTTCGATGGAATACCCGCGGTTTGATAACCAGAGCGGTGGGTCTTCCACTCGGTGATTTTGTTGATCTGATTTTTTTCTAGATTAGGCAGCTCGAGATCTTCAAACAGAATATCTAAATATTCGTCTTTAGAGATCTGAAAGATAAACTCGTCTTGCCCTTCACCATCTGGACTCGCTTCGCCTTGTCCAGAACCTCCACCTTGTCCACCACCTTTTGGGCGCTCAATTTTGTCGCCAGTGATGAATTGGTCGTTACCTGGATGAACGCGCTCGCGAACGCCTCCCTGGCCTTGGTGGAAGCTTGGCTCTTTGATGTCTTTATGCGGAATAGAGACATCTTCACCCGTCTCGGTGTTGGTGATTGAGCGACGGTTAACAGCATCTGCTACCGACTCTTTGATTTGCTCTTTATGGCGTCGAATGAAGCGCTGCCTGTTCACTGCGCTCTTATTCTTACCATTGAGCCTCCGATCAATAAATTGTGCCATAAGAACTCCCTCTCAAATTTACGTCGTGAACCTACTTCTTGTGAGTAGTGGAGCTGCCTGCGTTAGGCAGCTCTCACGTTTTGGCTTATGAGGACTTACGAACTCTTAGGTACCATTCAGAGAGCAGTCTTACTTGTTTCTCGGTGTAGCCTTTTTCCATCATACGAGCGACGAAGTCATCGTGCTTCTTCTGGTCTTCAGAAGATGTTTTCGCATTGAAAGAGATAACCGGTAGCAACTCTTCGGTGTTCGAGAACATTTTCTTCTCAATCACAGTGCGGAGCTTCTCGTAACTGGTCCAAACTGGGTTCTTACCATTGTTGTTTGCTTTCGCACGAAGTACAAAGTTCACAATTTCATTACGGAAGTCTTTAGGGTTACTAATACCCGCGGTTTTCTCAATTTTTTCGAGTTCACCGTTCAGTGAAGCTCGGTCGAACAGCTGACCTGTTTCAGGATCACGGTACTCTTGGTCTTGAATCCAGAAGTCAGCATAGGTGACGTAGCGGTCAAAGATGTTTTGGCCGTACTCAGAGTATGACTCCAAGTATGCGGTTTGAATCTCTTTGCCAATGAACTCAACGTAGCGAGGTACAAGGTAGCCTTTCAAGAACTCTAGGTACTTCTCGGCGGTCTCTTGAGGGAACTGCTCGCGCTCGATTTGTTGTTCAATAACGTAGAAGAGGTGTACTGGGTTAGCCGCGACTTCGGTTTGGTCGAAGTTAAACACTCTTGAAAGAATCTTGAAGGCGAAACGAGTCGATAGACCTGACATACCTTCATCTACGCCTGCGTAGTCACGGTACTCTTGGTAGCTCTTCGCTTTTGGATCGGTGTCTTTGAGTGTCTCCCCATCGTAAACACGCATTTTCGAGAATAGCGATGAGTTTTCAGGCTCTTTCAGACGAGACAGGATGCTGAATTGAGAGAGTAGCTCGAGTGTGCTCGGTGAACATGGTGCTTTTGACAGTTCACTGTGCTCAAGCAGTTTCTGATAGATTTTCACTTCTTCAGATACGCGTAGACAGTAAGGGACTTTTACAATGTACACACGGTCTAAGAACGCTTCGTTGTTTTTGTTGTTACGGAATGTCTGCCACTCAGATTCATTTGAGTGCGCGAGGATCATGCCGTCGAATGGCAGCGCTGAAAGGCCTTCAGTACCGTTGAAGTTACCTTCTTGGGTTGCGGTTAGTAGAGGGTGTAGCACTTTAATTGGTGCTTTAAACATCTCTACAAATTCCATCAGGCCTTGGTTTGCCTTACACAATGCGCCTGAATAGCTATATGCATCAGGATCATCTTGAGAGAAGTGCTCGAGTTTACGGATATCAACTTTACCAACCAGTGATGAGATGTCTTGGTTATTTTCATCACCCGGCTCGGTTTTGGCGATAGCAACCTGATCGAGGATTGAAGGGCGTACTTTCACTACTTTGAAGCGAGAAATGTCGCCACCAAATTCATGCAGACGCTTGGCAGCCCACGGAGACATAATTGAGCGTAGGTAACGCTTTTCAATGCCATACTCTTGCTTAAGCACGTCGCCGTCTTCGTTAACGTCGAATAGACAGAATGGGTGGTCGTTAACAGGGCTTCGCTCGCCATCAGCACAAAGCACGTAAATTGGCACTTTTTGCATCAGTGATTTTAGTTTCTCAGCCAGAGAGGATTTACCACCACCCACTGGGCCAAGAAGATACAGAATTTGTTTGCGTTCTTCTAATCCTTGCGCAGCATGTTTTAGATAAGAAACAATCTGTTCGATAGCGTCTTCCATGCCGTAGAAGTCTTCAAATTCTCGATAACGAGAGATCACTCGGTTAGAGAAAATTCGGCTGAGCTGAGGGTCTTGTGCGGTGTCGATGACTTCTGGCTCACCGATCGCAAGTAGCAGGCGCTCAGCAGCGTTGGCATAGGCACTTT
The DNA here is from genome assembly GCF_030248625.1 of Vibrio sp. D420a. Taxonomy (NCBI): domain Bacteria; kingdom Pseudomonadati; phylum Pseudomonadota; class Gammaproteobacteria; order Vibrionales; family Vibrionaceae; genus Vibrio; species Vibrio sp. D420a. Next base: position 84,015 of record NZ_JAHGAN010000001.1, read on the forward strand.
TATCGTCCTTACACAGCCCAAGGAACTCTTGCAGAGTCAGCTCTTCTTCCTTGGCTGCTTCATAGCGTGATTGATAGTGGTCGAAAATACTCATAGTCACATTCCCCTTGTTAACCTGTCAAAACTGACGAGCGATTGAAAATTACGAACTCCCCACAACTTAAGCCTAGACCCGCTTATACAATTTTGCTTAACAATTATGCATTTATTTACATTTTTGTCTGAATTGTGATGTCCGCGAATGTTGCGAACTGCGGGTTTATGCTTAAACAAATTACTTTTTATACGAAGCCTTTTTAAACAGAGTTTTAAATTTTCAGTTTTTATTATTTGATAGATAAAAATGTGTAATATCTGGTATTGATTCTGTGTATGGTTGATTTTTGGGTATTTCGTACCATATAATGGCTTTGGTTTTTATTTAGACGATGTGAATAAGGTTTTAGCAGTGAAGAGTAATTGGGTAAAAGCGTTGGTGGTGGGCACCACTTTATTGGCGACTTCTGGGGTGCAAGCAAAGATATCTCAATGGTCTTTAGGCGTTGCAGCTTCTTACTCTCCAGCTGTGTATAAAGAAACCCCTTCGAATAGAGCCGTGATCCCAATGGTTGGCTATGAGGGAGAGCACTTCTTTATGCGTGGTTTCAGTGCCGGTTATCGTCTATTCCCAGTTGGCACACCTCAGAATATTGTATTTAGAGCGGTGTACGACCCAAGAACGTTAAAACCTAGTGATTCCGACAATGTCGATATTCAAAAGCTTGATGAGCGTGAAGCGTCAGTATTAGGTGGCGTAAGTTATCAAGTCATTACGCTTGTGGGGATGTTTGAAGCGACGATTGGTTCAGACATCGGTTTTAAACATAACGGTGTGTATGGTGAGGCAGCTTGGCGACTGCCGATTCGCCGCAAAGGTTGGGCGATTACCCCTTCGATTGGTTACGCTTACAACAGTGAACGTATTAACAATCATCTTTATGGTGTGAGCTCGGATGAAGCTAACAGAACAAACTTAGATGAATTTGATGCAGATTGGGACGGTCAATACTTTGTTGGGTTAGGTGGTTATATGCACATTACACCAAATATCCGCGTAACGGGTGGTGTCCGCTACACCAATCTAGAAGGCGATATAGAGAAGAGCCCAATTATCGAGAGTGGTGTCAATACTACGGCAAACGTCGGCATAGCTTACGTCTTCTAATTGTTGATTTTCTCTTTAAAATAATCGAACGAAAAAGGGTTGCTCACCAGCAACCCTTTATTATTTTTGTCTATCTACTATGCGTTGAAGATTTGAGATAGCTCTGTCGCACATAGGTGGTATTGGCGAGGGCAGTTGCGCCATGTCGTCAGCATGCGGCGGTACTTATCAAGCATCGGCATTTGGCTGTTGAAGTGGTGATCCGCTTTATCAAACTGTGGGTAAAGGCCTTCTGAGTCAGTCAGGAAGCGCACGTAATGTACGATCTGTGCTTCAGATGCAATGTCAAATCCTAGGAACTGTAAACGACGTTGATCCACTTCTTTACGCTCTTCATCTGCAAGCATCTTGTTTGATTCTTGCATCGCGTGGTACATCTCCATGATGTCGATAATTTCGCGACACTCTGCTTCTGTTAGGCAACCAAACTCTTTGTTCAGTTCACGCATTTGTAGTTCGTAACCACGTTCTACAATCGTTTGTAGACGCTGGTATTTAGCTGAGTTCTCAGGATCCATTTGAGACATTAGGTAGTATTGATTTGATAGAATTAGACGCTGAGCATTGGTCATTTCCATGGGAGGAACCTCACTAAAAAACTAAATGTTGTAATTTGTTTGTTGAAGTAAGAGTAACAGCAATTCTACTTACCGAAACATGATCTCAACACGGATTTAATACGTTTTTTTGAAATGATCAACAGAAGTTGTAACGAAAAATGAGAGGAGATGAATAGAAACCGTGAATGAGTGGCGCAGTAGAGCGCCAATAAAAAAGCGCCTCATCAAATGAAGCGCTCCTAAAGAATTGGTGGATCAGTACTTAACGTTGGAGTGGTACTCACTCAGTATTGATACGATCTCATCCATAGTCTCTTTGCTTGGTGGATTCACACCTTCTAGAGGGTACTCAATGCCTAGAGCTTCCCATTTGTGAGCACCAAGTTTGTGGTATGGCAGTAGCTCAACTTTCTCGATGTTGTCCATGTCTTTAATGAATTCACCTAACAGGCGAGCATCTTCAGGGTTGTCCGTGTAACCAGGCACCACAACATAACGAATCCAAGTTGTCTTACCAATTTTGTGTAAGTAGCGCGCGAAGTCTAGAGTACGTTTATTAGAGACACCAATGAAATCTTGGTGAATCTCATCTCGCATGTGCTTGAGATCGAGCATCACCAAATCTGCAGCGTCGAGAACTTCATCAACAACTTCGGTGTGTTTACGGATGTAGCCGTTAGTGTCGAGACAAGTATGGATACCTTCGGCTTTTGCTGCTAGGAAGAAGTCGCGTACAAACTCAGGTTGAAGCATCGCTTCGCCGCCTGAACATGTCACACCACCACCTGAGGCTTTCATAAAATGACGATACGATTTTGCTTCGTTGATGATCTCCTCAACGGTAACTTCTTTGCCGTCATGCGTGTCCCAAGTGTCACGGTTATGACAATACATACAGCGCATTAAACAGCCCTGTAGAAACACAATAAAGCGGATTCCTGGGCCGTCGACGGTACCACAAGATTCGAATGAGTGAATGCGACCAGTTGTAGACATGAGCTGCTCTCGTATTAGTATTTATGTTGGTTATTTTATTACAAAAACGGTACATAAAATAGGGTCAATCCCCTTTGAACGCCCAAAAATAAAGGCAATCAACACCGAAGTTGATTACCTTTATCTCTATGTTTAGCAAATGAATAATTTCGTTACTTTTCGTCTAAAAGAACGCAAAGAAAGTCACACCACCTGTTGTATAAATTGACTCTTTTGCTTCTTCGTAATCCGGGGTTTTCATGGTCAATGAGAACGCAGCGCCTACATGTTGATTGTACCAAGCTACACCAGCTACAGCTGTGGCTTGAATGTTCTCTAAAGTCACATCATAGATGGCTGGGTTTTCGCCATTTTCTAGCGCATATTTCTCGACACCAGAGCGGTCACCCTCAATCGTAATATCATTGAAACGGTAGCGGCCTTCGATACCTGCATAAGTAAACCAGCCTCGGTTTGACGCACCAATCATACCTGGGCGGAACGGATTTTCTGATGTGATGGTTGCTGCACCAAAGTTCCCCCCGAGGTCAGTACCCCAGCGAAGCATAAAGCCTGTTGAAATGTCACTTCTAAAGTTACCAGCGTTGACTTCTGATACGTTAGATATTTCGAAATCGGTATTTGCTACAGAGCGAGAACGCATCAAGTTGAAGTGGCTAAGGTAACCGACACTACCGACAAACTCATCATCGACTTGGAATTCCCAACCATTTGGTTCATCAGATTTGGTAATCGAGTGCACGAGTTTTTGAGCTTGTTCAGAAAGGGCGCTTTCACCAGTTGTACCCAAAGTCAGATTGAATCGTTGAGCCTGTTGTGGGTGAAGGCTGATGTAATTAAATTCCGAATGGAGAAAACCAGCATACGGACGATCATTGGCTAAAGGTTCAGTCACTTCAATATCGGATGGGGTATACATCTTGTGACCAATTGTAATTTCCCATTTATCAAGTGAGCTAGCGCCCCAAGCTGAAAGGCTCAATGGCTTGGCCCAGCTGTATGGGGTGATTCCTGATGATGTGTAGCTTAAAAACAAGCCGTTCGTATAGTCTTGGTCAACGCCAAAAATGCCGTCGTTATCGAGAGCGAAAGTAACGGTAGAACGCTCCGAGGCAACCGATGAAAAAGACCATAGAAGTAGAGGTAAAAAACGGACAAGCTTCATTAAAAAGTACTCTTTGGTAACGAACCAAAATAGTACCCCAAATTAGTGACTGGTGTGGAAAAAAAGTGAATGTAACAGAACATTTTTGCGCAACTTAACATTTCATTTTGTCGAGAGAACGCACGAAATATCTTTGCAGATATAAAAAAGCCCCGCACATTGGCGAGGCTAATATTTTTACTGTGTTAGTCAGCTATAAGATTATAGAGACTCAGTAAATGTACGTGCGATTACGTCAGCTTGTTGCTCTGCAGTTAGAGAGTTGAAGCGAACAGCGTAACCAGATACACGGATTGTTAGCTGAGGGTATTTCTCAGGGTGCTTAACAGCGTCTTCTAGAGTGTCACGGTTAAGAACGTTCACGTTAAGGTGTTGACCACCTTCGATACCAGCTTCGTGGTGGAAGTAACCATCCATTAGGCCTGCAAGGTTCGCTTTCTGACCTTCAACGTCTTTACCAAGAGCGTTAGGTACGATAGAGAACGTGTAAGAGATACCATCTTGTGCATCAGCAAACGGTAGTTTACCTACAGACGTTAGTGACGCTACAGCACCTTTCTCATCACGACCGTGCATTGGGTTAGCACCAGGAGCGAAAGGAGCACCAGCACGACGACCGTCTGGAGTGTTACCAGTTTTCTTACCGTATACAACGTTAGACGTGATAGTAAGAACTGACTGTGTAGGGATAGAGTTACGGTAAGTCTTAAGCTTACGGATCTTGTTCATGAACGTAGAAACTAGTTCACAAGCGATATCATCTACACGAGAGTCGTTGTTACCGTATTTAGGGTAATCGCCTTCGATTTCGAAATCGATAGCAATGCCGTCTTCGTCACGGATTGGCTTAACTGTAGCAAACTTAATTGCAGATAGAGAGTCAGCCGCAACAGATAGACCAGCAATACCACAAGCCATAGTACGACGAACGTCACGGTCGTGAAGAGCCATTAGAGACGCTTCGTAGCTGTACTTGTCGTGCATGTAGTGGATGCTGTTTAGTGCAGTCACGTACTGCTTAGCTAGCCAGTCCATGAATGTGTCTAGGCGACCCATTACGTCATCGTAGTTAAGAACTTCGTCAGTGATCTTGTCAGAAACAGGACCTACTTGAAGTTTAAGCTTCTCATCTACACCGCCGTTGATTGCGTAAAGCATAGTTTTCGCAAGGTTCGCACGAGCGCCGAAGAACTGCATTTGCTTACCAACGATCATTGGAGATACACAACAAGCGATAGCGTAATCATCAGACTCTAGGTCAGGACGCATTAGGTCATCATTTTCGTACTGGATAGAAGAAGTATCGATAGATACCTTCGCACAGAAACGCTTGAAGCCGTCAGGTAGTTGCTCAGACCAAAGAACAGTAATGTTTGGCTCTGGAGAAGGACCCATTGTGTATAGAGAGTTTAGGAAACGGAAGTTAGTACGTGTAACTAGTGTACGACCGTCAATACCCATACCACCCATAGACTCAGTAGCCCAGATTGGGTCACCAGAGAATAGCTCATCGTATTCAGGAGTACGTAGGAAACGAACCATACGTAGCTTCATTACGAAGTGGTCGATCATCTCTTGAGCTTCAACTTCAGTGATCTTGCCTGCAGCGATATCACGCTCGATGAAGATGTCTAGGAAAGTCGAAGTACGACCTAGAGACATTGCAGCACCGTTTTGAGACTTAACAGCTGCTAGGTAAGCGAAGTAAGTCCACTGGATAGCTTCTTGAGCAGTTTGAGCTGGCTCAGAGATATCGAAGCCGTATTTAGCAGCCATCTCTTTGATTTGACCTAGAGCGCGGTGTTGCTCAGAGATCTCTTCGCGAAGTTGCATTGTTTCTGCTAGGTTTTCGCCGCTTTCGAATTGCTCTTGAAGAGAAGCAAATTGAGCTTGCTTGTCTTTCATTAGGAAGTCGATACCGTATAGAGCTACACGACGGTAGTCACCGATGATACGACCACGACCGTATGCATCTGGAAGACCAGTTAGAACACCAGACTTACGACATTTTAGGATGTCAGGCGTGTAGATATCGAAAACACCCGCGTTGTGTGTTTTACGGTATTCAGAGTAGATTTTTGAAACAGCTGGATCAAGAGTCTCACCGTATGCTTTACAAGAACCCTCAACCATGCGGATACCGCCGTTAGGGATGATAGCACGCTTAAGTGGCTTCTCAGTTTGAAGACCAACGATTGTTTCTAGGTCTTTCTCAATGTAACCAGCATCGTGAGAAGTGATGGTAGAGATAACAGAAGTATCGAATTCTACAGGTGCTTTAGTTGCGTTTTCCTGTTTGATACCTTCCATTACCGAAGCCCAAAGCTTGTTAGTAGCCTCAGTACCTTCAGAAACTAGGAAAGATTCGTCGCCTTCATACGGCGCGTAGTTCTTTTGAATGAAATCACGAACGTTTACTTCATTTTGCCACTCACCTGCAGCAAAACCTTCCCAAGCTTTAGCAAATTGCTCTGCCATGACATACCTACCTTTTTAGTAGAAAAAACACGTACTTTAACGCTGTTGAGCCAGCGCCCCTGTATAGGGTAGTACACTCTTATTAATAACAATATGTATTATCACATCGGATTCATATGATTATATATATTGTCATTACTTTTTAAATGGTGTCTCACTTCGATGTATTCAAGACTACGCTAAAAAAATCCTGCAAACCTTAAACTAAATCAATAAATGCTAAAAAAAGTTGAGAAAAAAGGGGTGGTGACTTTCACCACCCAAACTTTTTTTGAATTTACTCTGTTTATTTGAGTCTAGCTGTGATGGCTAGATACGTTTGGTCAGAGTATTCAGACCAACTTACAGCCAAGCTTTAATGCCGTATTGACCTTCAAGCATACCTACTGCAAGCATTGCAACAAGACAGATAACAAGTACACCTACTGGGATAACAATCTTGTCTACAAAAGATAGACGCTTAGGACGCTCTTTGTCACCGATCAGACCGTTGTTATCTAGAAGCATTGTTAGAGCCCAAGCTAGAACTGGGTTAACAACCGCAGAGCCGAAGATACAGATACCCGCTGCTTGTGAGTCTTTGCTGTCTTTAACCATCTGCATACCTGCTTCAAGTAGAGGAAGAGATACACCAACTAGAAGAGCAACACGCATCACTGGTGGCCATACCGCAACGTCCATTGGGAAGCCAAGAATCGCAACGATGATACATAGAGAGCCAAGTAGGATTGCACCACCCGGGATAGGACGTTTAGCGATCGCTGCTGGGATCATGTACGTACCCCAAGATGAAGTGATGTTACCGCCACCTACAGCTGTACCAACCATTTGACGCACAGAACACATAGTCATTGTGTCATCTACGTCCATCAGTACTTTTTCAGACTTTTTAGGGTAGTTAAGCTCTTGGAAGATACGGTGACCTAGGAAGTCTGGTGACCACATTGCTACCGCAAGGATTGCAAATGGTAGAGATGCAATGAAGTGTTCCATATTTGGAAGACCTAGCATCCAACCTTCTTCAGTAGAACCCCACCAGTAAACAGGGTTTAGGTTTGGAAGACCTGTTTCTGTCACGAATTTAATGTCGAAGCCTGCACCAAGAACCAGTGCAATCGCTAGACCAGTGAAAGCACAAACAGGAATTGCTAGCCAACGCTTGTTCACTTTAGCAAGGAAAGCGTAAAGGCCGATGGTAACAGCAAGTACGATAAGGCCAATGTAACCCATGCTACCCGCAGCAACTGTGTCAGATTCTAGACCAACAGCCCAAGCTTGGATCGAGTTGATCTGGCTCATAGTACCGGTTAAACCTAAGAAAATAAGCAAGCCACCGGCAGTACCTTCGGAAGTGAGGTTAACCAGTTTAGAGCCACCTTTGAGCAAACTCAGGATCAAACCAAACACACCGATAAGGATAGCCAATGCAAGAGGGTGAGCACCTGCAAGAGCGATGGTACCGATAAGTGGGATCATTGGGCCGTGGTTACCGGCAAGGTTTGCTTTCGGGTTGAAGAAACCAGAAGCAAGGATACAGAAGAGTAGTGCAGGAATAAGCATTTCTACACGAGCGACTTCGATAGCGAAGTCTTTACCTAGGTTCACGTGATCCCAAGCTTGCGTCAGACCTTCAGCCCAAGACATCATAACCGCAGAATACATCGCGATGATGCCGATAGTACCAGCAAGCGCTGGAACAAGGTCTTCAAGTTCAAAACGGAAGTCACGACCAGGAAGGTTAAGGCCGAAGCGGCGAGGCTTCATGATTTGCAGCTCGTGATCTAGATAGTCGGAGCGGCTTTCGAATTCAGAAGCAGGGCGGTGTAGCTCTTGATAGCTCTTTTCTTCTACTTCAGAGTTCGCATTGTTGACAACGTCTGACATAGATTCCTCATATTTTTATTTGGTAGTAATTCGAAAAATGAATTCTATAAATGCGCAAAACTGCGTCATCTCTTTTGTTTATAACTCATTAACACAATGTTGCACGGTTTTTGCGTGCTTTGTGCGGCTAAGTTAAAAGAAACATTTGGCATTTTTATATGCCTTATTGTGTGTCGAGGAGTCTAACAAGCTTACCCTTTAGGGTGATTGATCTTGATCACTTTATGAGTTTATGTGAAAGAAAGCTACAAAATGACAATGCTCAATAAGTAATCTTTAAAAAAACGTGTAATTTGTTTTCACAACTTGACGTTTATCTCACCCCGTCACATTTCTATTAGAAAAACAAGTAAGCCTTTTAATGCTTGGCTTGTTTTTTGCTACATCATTCGTAGAGACTAAATTTTGGCGCGCTGTTGCCACAAACAGGACGGAAATAGATGAAAAAGACACAAATGTTGCCACTAGCGGCAATTATCTCAGGACTACTTGTTGGCTGTGGCGGCGGAGGCGGCGGTGGCGGTGGTGGAGCACCTGCAACCCCAAAATATACGTGGCAAATGCTCAGCTTAAATTCCATCGAAAGAAGTGCGGTAGCTAGTGGCTGTTCTATCATTGGTCAGGATGAGTCTGACGTAAATGGAACGAAGGTTATTGCGGCATATGAAGCTACCGCTAACTATAACATTCTATTCCATGACGAAAACGGTGCAATCACTGCGACGAATCAATCAGACAGCGATGGTCGTTTCGTGATTGATAGTGGCGATGTTCCTGACGGAGGTTATGTATCTCTAGAAGAAATTGATGGTTCTATTCAAGGAACTCAAGATGTGTACATGTTTACTGTATCTAAAGAGCTACTTTCAGACATGACACTAAATGTCCGTCAACATTCTTCTACTTACTCTTGCTATCAAGGCGAACAATCACAAAAAGTAAATGTTGATGCAAATGCAGCGGTAAAAGTTGACCAAGTCGATGTTAATACGAGCTATTACCAAAGTAGTTATATTGATAACTCTGTTAACGGCAATACGATCGCAAGTGGTATAAAAGTCAATTCAGATGTTCCAGCATCACATAACGTGTTAGTGACTTTGTTTGATACTCATAGCAGCGGTGAAAGTAGAGATCTGAGTCACTACGCTGTTATGGATGCTAGTTATGTCTATGATTCGTCTCAGGGTAGCGGTAGCCAAAGTGGCGCGCCGACGGATGAGAATATTGTCAAACCCGTATTTACAGCCGCTGGGTTGACGTTGAATAACACAAGTAAAATTGATGTTGAAATAGATAACGAGATCCACACTTGGCAGCCAATCTACGAATCTGGACAAGTTTATGGTGTGATTGATGGCTCTTCTGCAATCGACAACTGGTCGTTTGATATTGAGGCAAGTACTGATGTGGCTTCTGGTAGCTGGAATGCAAAAATCTATGACTCTGTAGATTCTGCAGGGACTACTGTCGCTTTACCTACATTGAGTGCGTTGACTGCATCTATTACTAATACAGGGTGTACTGATTATTGTTTAAGTGCTGATGGCTATGTGGTATCAGATTATCAAATTCAGAGAACGCACTTAAGATCTTCGAATAATAACAATAGAAACTTCTATCAAACTATTTTTGCCGCGCCGAACAAAGACCAGGTGCTGATGAGTAGTACCGATGAAGTGCTTAACATTGACAACAACAATGACCGCTTAGAGGTGTCTTTGGCTCAGTTAGATCCAGAAAGTGAGGCGCAGGTGAAGCAGTTCTTCGCACACAATATTGACCCTCAAGTCCTAATTTCATCCGCTATTCCAAACTACAATGATGTGAATGGTCTACTCTCGATGGCATCAGACGACAAGTTGAGAAGAATCGAGATCATGGGAAGTGAAGTTCAGTTTTATCAGCAAGGCGTAAACTAACTAGTAGTAGCAATTTTCAAACAAATGGACTTCACATTTTGTTAACTAAAAAGCCCCGTTAATCGGGGCTTTTTTATTACTACTATTCATCGAATTGAGAGGAAAACGCTACCTAGTGCATAATAAGTCAGAGTGAAGTGCTATTTATTCCTAAATGATAGGTTAATAATTTGTTGCATGTTGCTGCGTTGGGTGCTAGTTTGTATCGCATGAAAAGGTCGGAGTACCTTGCATTTACACAAACTTGGGAGAGAAAGCGCATGAAAGATGTACCAGCGCTGGATATAAAGGACTTACACAAAACGTTTGGTCAAAATGAAGTTTTAAAAGGAATTTCGCTTTCTGCACATAAAGGGGACGTGGTTTCAATCATCGGTTCCTCTGGCTCTGGCAAGAGTACCTTTCTTCGCTGTATCAACCTTCTAGAAACACCAACTGCCGGTGAGATTTGGGTAAACGGAGAACTTATCCAAATGAAAAACAACCGCCTTGGTGAATCAGTTCCTGCCAATGAAAAACAAGTTCAGCGAATCCGTTCTCGCTTGGCGATGGTTTTTCAAGGCTTCAATCTATGGTCTCATCTAACTGTTCTTGAGAATGTTATTGAGGCACCTGTCCATGTACTGGGTGTTCCTAAAGCACAAGCGATTGAAAACGCAGAGATGCTTCTCAAAAAAGTAGGACTGTACGAGCGTAAAGATTATTACCCTGGTCACCTTTCCGGTGGTCAACAACAGCGTGCCGCTATCGCGCGTGCATTGGCTGTGGACCCTGAAGTAATGCTGTTTGATGAACCGACATCGGCGCTTGACCCTGAACTTGTGGGTGAAGTATTGGGTGTTATGCGTGATTTGGCTGAGGAAGGTCGAACCATGCTGGTGGTAACGCACGAAATGGCGTTTGCACGTGATGTTTCTAATCATGTGATGTTCCTACACCAAGGTCTAGTGGAAGAGCAGGGCGATCCAGCTAAACTCTTTACTAACCCTGAGTCTGAACGTCTACAACAGTTTATCTCATCGATTTATTAACGTATTGCGAGTATCGCTATCAAGGTATGAGGCGGTGCTATGTAATAAACACAACAACCAAACTATAAACACAACATTAAAAAATATCTAAATCACAGGAGTAGGGATATGAAAAAGTGGTTACTGGTAGCAGCACTTGCTGCAACTGCTGCAACTGGCGTAGCTCAAGCAAAAGAGTGGAAAACAGTTCGTTTTGGTATTGAAGGTGCTTACCCTCCATTTAGCTGGACAGAAGCTGACGGCTCTCTAAAAGGCTTCGATGTGGATATGGCAAATGCTCTTTGTACTGAGATGCAAGTGAAATGTAAGATCGTTGCTCAAGACTGGGATGGTATTATTCCTTCTCTACTAGCTCGTAAATATGATGCGATCATTGCGGCAATGTCTATCACTGAAGAGCGTAAGAAGAAGATCGACTTCACAGGTAAGTACGCACTTATTCCAAACAAATTCATCGCGAAAAAAGGCGCTGGTCTTAACTTTGACGACCTAAGCGGACAAAAAATTGCGGTACAACGTGCAACAACGCACGACAAATACCTAACAGACAACTACGGTGACACTGTAGACATCGTTCGTTACGGTTCTTTCGATGAAGCTTATCTTGACCTTGCAAACGGCCGTGTTGCAGCGGTACTGGGTGATGCATCAGCACTTGAAGAAGGTGTTCTAAACAAAGCGGGCGGTGAAGCGTACGAGTTTGTTGGTCCATCTCTAACAGATCCAAAATGGTTCGGTGAAGGCTTTGGTATCGCGGTACGTAAGCAAGACAAAGACCTAACTAAGAAACTAGACGAAGCGATCATCTCGCTACGTGAAAAGGGTATCTACCAAGATATCGCGGCTAAATACTTCAACTACGACGTATACGGTCAGTAATATCCTGAGAAGACTCTAGGGAGAGAGCACATCTCTCCCTATCTCTCCCAACTTTTTCGCTGTTCTGTTGGAATTCATTATGTTTGATTTACAAGGGTATGAAGCTTCGATACTTAATGGAGCTGTACTCACAATTCAGGTTGCGTTGCTTTCGCTATTTCTAGCTATGGTGCTAGGGATGTTAGGCGCATTAGCAAAATTAGCACCTTATCGATGGGCAAGAGCCATTGCCACACTTTACACCACCATTATTCGCGGTATTCCAGACCTCGTATTGATGATGTTGATCTTCTTTGGTGGACAGATCCTTTTAAACAACAGTTTGTATTCCATCAATGAGTGGCTTAACGAGTGGTTCACTTCAAGCGATCCGAACCATGAATGGACCTCATACTTGCCTGACTATATCGATGTTAGCCCATTTGTAGCGGGTGTATTGACCATTGGATTCATTTTCGGTGCGTACATGGCAGAAACGTTCCGTGGTGCGATCATGGCCGTTGATGCGGGTGAAATGGAAGCTGCAAAAGCTTACGGTATGAGCCCTGTGAAGGCATTTCATCGTATCTTGCTTCCTCAGATGATTCGTCATGCATTGCCTGGTTTTGGTAACAATTGGTTAGTACTGCTGAAAACGACCGCTCTAGTATCGATTATCGGCCTAGAAGATATGGTGCGAGTCAGCGCGCTAGCGGCAGGTTCAACTAAGATGCCATTTACTTTCTACATGGCAGTTGCATTGATTTTCTTATTCTTTACCAGTGTTTCAACCGGCCTGTTAAAGCTAGTTGAACGTAAATTTAGTATTCACGCGAGGTAACTATGGACTTTTCATTGATTGTTGAAAGTTTTCCAATTTACCTGAATGGTCTTTGGACAACGGCGTGGATGGTAACAGTAGCTCTAATTATCGGTCTTTTTGTGGCTATCCCATTGGCGATAGCGCGTAACAGCCATAACATGCTGATTAATGGTCCAGCGTGGTCATTTATCTACTTTTTCCGTGGCACACCACTGCTGGTTCAGCTTTACCTGATTTATTACGGTATGGACCAATTTTTCCCAGTGAAAGATACGCTGTGGGAAAACGCATGGTTCTGTGCTTTGGTGGCATTTATCTTAAATACCTCGGCTTACACGGCAGAGATCATTCGTGGTGCGATTAACGGCCTACCAAAAGGTGAAGTTGAAGCCGCGAAAGCATACGGCATGAGTACACCGAAGACGTACCGTCGTATCATTCTACCAAGTGCTCTGCGTCGTGCGCTGCCAGCTTACAGTAACGAAGTTATCTTTATGCTCCACGGCTCAGCTGTTGCGGGCATCGTAACGATTATGGATTTAACAGGCGCAGCACGTCTGGTTAACTCACGTTACTACGCACCATTTGAGTCGTTTTTAACAGCAGGCCTGTTCTACATGGCGCTAACGTTTATCATCATCGCCATATTTAAGTATGCTGAGAAACGATTCTTGGCTTACCTAAGACCACTTAGTTAATGAAACGGCGCTTTTTAGCGCCGTTTTTTATTCCAATCTTCGCTCGTCCTCCGGTTCATACCAATCACAGTAAGTAAGTGTTCAGAAATAGCGCAGAAAAAAGGCTTGAGAACAAGGCAGCATTTTTTGATAAGTAGTTATTCTACAATCAAAAATTCTAACGCAGTTATCGAGCATTTTAGCAAGCTAGGGTGAGTAGTTATTTACTACGATTGTTATAAATTACGACTTATCTAAAATCGTTAACTTGGTTCAGATCTCACATTGGTATTGAGTGTATAAATTGATTTAGAAAAAATGATAGATACACTCAGTTCAATTTTATTAGAGTGTCGTACAGTAATGAAAAAAAGCACACTATTTTTATGCATGGCAATGCCTTCATTGTTACTCACCGCTTGTGGTGGAGGTAGCGGTTCTGATGGATCAACTCAACCGAAAACGGCAGTACAGAAAGCACTTGAGAGTGGCAATGCCTCTTTGGTTTCCGATCCTAATGAGTTTATCGCTGCGAGCGAATCATTAGTTTCTGACCTTAATCGTCAATACAATCAGATCAAGAATCACCTAATGCAAGGGGAGGGGGGACAAGCCCTTAGTCAGTTGCATTGGGACCCTACCCACGACACGGCCATTATCTCTCCTATTTATGGCTTTAACGACACCATTCTTAAAACCAACAAAGCGATGAATGACAGTTACGCCGACCAAGAGCTGGTCATCGGCGTTGCTGGTTACACGTCTTCGCAAACTCGCTATGCAGCACTAGCGAGTAATCCATTCCGTACTCAGCAACGCTTTCCTGATTCGGTTAATGAGCAGATGGAGACATGGCTTAAAAACCTGCTTAGTTGGACGGTAGGATCGGGTAAGCCAACAAAGATCGTAATGGCTCAGTTGGATCAGTCTTACTACTTTCCCGATGATGGCGCGACGCGCAATTGGATCGAAAAAAATATCAACTCGGAAGTGTCGATCAATGATGACGACGCTTGTGATGCTGGAAAACTAAAGGCGTGTCTTGAAGATAGGCCGGATCTTTTGATTATTTCCCAGAAGCTGAATGACGGTGACAACTTAAGCGATGTAGTCGAAGGCTTAAACTACGCATTTGAACATCAGATCCCTGTGTTGTATTTGCATTTAGACGGTGGAATGACGGAGCTTGGTCGTGCTCTGTTTGCCGAAATGCATATTCAATATGTGGGTGATAACTATTGGCGTAAATTAGGCTTATCAGATTGGGATCCAAAGCAACTTGTTGACCAGATCCCAGACTCTATTGTTGCGGAACAAGCTCTATTAAAACGTCTGAAAGATGATAGTTTTAATGTCGACCTGAAGCTATGTGATGACAAGTCCTGTTCTGACGAATCTTTGATGGATTCTGAGTTTTACCAAGCGGCGAATACTATCCGTACTCACTTGAACAACCTAGACAAACAGAAAGTTGATCTGTTTGCTAACGATGATTATCAATATGAAAAATTGATACTGCTGCTAGCTGATCGCTATCGACAAGGTGTTACTTATCCAATGGACAAGAATAACACTGAGCGAATTAATTTTCTCAGGTCCTATTTCAGTGATTACGCACAGTATCAAAGTCGAACCCTGAATGCTGCTCAGCCAAGCTTGGGTAACTTCAGCACCAAAACCTTTGAAGATGTTCCGTTGATTACCAAAACGGTGACGCTAGAATCAAAACGCAATTTCCGCTCAGCGGGTTTGTATGCGCTACCGGGCCAGACAATCAAAGTGACACGTGTCGATAGTAACGATGTGAGCACTTCCATTGCATTTAATTCACTTCGTAGTGGTGCAACTCATGAGTTCTCAAAAGACGGCGGCTATGCGAGGCCTAAGTTCCTAACATCGGTTACTTATCCTGTGGAACCTGGAGAAACCATTACTCTGACCTCTGCATACGGCGGAACATTGCAGGTTCATTTTGATAAAAATGATATCAACGTTGAGTTGAAGTTTGAGAATGTTGCTCAGCACCCGGTATGGAGAAGCGAAGAAGATAACGAACGCTTTGTTGCTGAACTAGAAGAGGCGAAGTTTGATTGGGCAGAATTGATTACTCCAGGCTTTGAGGTGCACTCAAAGTTAGACAAGATGCAAACATCGATCGGATCGAGCGATTGGAATCAACCACATGATATGGCGCTAGCGACAGAGCGATACATGCACAATTTCCCTCATGCATTAGCGGGCTTCAGAGGACCGGGAATTGATGAAATAGCAGAAGTTCATGGGTATGGAGAGAGTAAAGGTTGGCAAGTCGAGACGATAGATATCGTTAAGCATATGAACGCCGACCAAGCGACGTGTGGTTATGGCTGTTCAGGAAACCCTTACGATGCTTATTGGTCGTTTCATCCACTTGGTCACGGTGATTTACATGAATTAGGGCATGGCTTAGAGAAAGGTCGATTCCGTTTTAGTGGTTGGGATGGGCATGCTACAACCAACTACTACTCCTATTACAGTAAGTCTCGATACTATCTAGATACGGGCAAAGTATCCGATTGTCAGAGTCTAGACTTTAAAGGCCAGTATGAGTTGCTTCAACAGAGTCGAACGCAGCCTGATCCTAATGCGTTTATGGCACAGCAAAATCAAACCAGTTGGAGTTGGGGCGCGCGCGTCTTCATTCAAATGATGATGTTGGCCCAAGAGCAAGGCGTATTGGACTATGGCTGGCATATGCTAGGTCGACTTCACTTGATTGAACGTGAGTTTAACCGCCTTAAGTCGAGTGATGAACTATGGAATGCGAATAAGCAAAACATCGGTTTTGGTAGCTACTCTCGCGATGAAGCAAACCAGATGTCTAATGATGACTGGTTATTGATCGCACTTAGCTACGTTAATGAACGTGATATGAGAAACTACTTAGATATGTGGGGCTTTAGTTTTAGCGATAAAGCGAAACAACAAGTAGTCACTCTGAGCCTAGCGCCAATGCCGTTGACTTACTTTGCAAGTTCGAGCAAAGGGTATTGTGTTGATGAGTTTGCTAAAACACCGATTAGTGTGGATGGAGTGACGGCTTGGCCACTCAACTAATGTAAAAAGGGGAACCGCAATGGTTCCCCTTTTCACTTAGCAATTCATTACTTAAACGTCGACCAAATAGGCGCGTGATCAGACGGCTTTTCGATACCACGCAGTTCGTAATCGATACCTGCTTCAGTGCACTTCTTAGCAAGTTTTGGAGTAGCTAATACCACATCAATACGAAGGCCGCGGTTGTCTACAAAACCTTTTGAACGGTAATCAAACCACGAATATTGATCGGTCACATCAGGGTGAAGCTGGCGGAAAGTATCAACAAATCCCCAATCTAATAAGGTTTTCAGCCATTGACGCTCTTCTGGTTGGAATGAACATTTACCTGTTTTTAGCCAACGTTTGGCGTTTGGTTCACCGATACCAATATCTGCATCAATTGGGCTGATGTTGATATCACCCATAACAACAATCTGTTCGTCATTGCTGTGGTGATCGTTTAGGTAAGTCATTAGGTCTTTGTAGAACTGGCGTTTGTACGGGAACTTAGTCTCGTGATTAATGTTGTCGCCTTGTGGGAAGTAACCATTAAGTACGGTTGTCTTTTCGCCATTTTCATCTTCAAACGTAGCCATGATCATACGTTTTTGATGTTCTTCATTGTCTGTTGGGAAACCTTTCTGTACAGAGATAGGCTCTTGCTTACACAGCATCGCAACACCGTAGTGTGCTTTTTGGCCGTGGAAGTAAACCTTATAGCCCATAGCTTCAACGTCAGCGAGAGGAAATGCTTCGTCATGAACTTTGATCTCTTGTAGGCCAATAACATCAGGTTGGTGCTTATCGATAACCGCTTGTAGTTGATGAAGGCGGGCTCTTAGGCCATTGATGTTGAAGCTAATTACTTTCATTTATTTTTATACCTCTCGTAAACCTTTACCTATAGTGCAGCAAAGACTATTTGATTTGGTGAGTTTCATAGTTAATCGTATTTAACCATGCTTAATAATGTATGTCGCCATTTGTAGAGACAAAATGGCGACATAAAACGACGTGAATACTTGTATTGAATCTATTGAGTCTTGAGCAAATCTAAGAAGAACGCGTATTCTAGTGCGTCTTCTTTTAGTCGCTTAAATCGACCTGATGCACCACCATGACCTGCTTCCATGTCGGTTTTGAACACAAGTACGTTGTTGTCTGTTTTCATCTCACGCAGTTTCGCTACCCATTTCATAGGTTCAAAATACTGTACTTGTGAGTCATGTAAGCCTGTTGTCACCAACATATTCGGGTAGCTCTGAGCTTTCACGTTGTCGTATGGCGAGTAACTCAACATGTAATCGTAGTAGGTCTTATTATTTGGGTTACCCCATTCGTCGTACTCGTTGGTTGTAAGAGGAATCGACTCATCAAGCATGGTCGTTACTACATCAACAAATGGAACATGAGCTCCAATGCCTCGATACAACTCCGGCGCTTGGTTGATGATAGCCCCCATCAAAAGACCGCCAGCCGAACCGCCTACTGCGAAAACTTTATCTTTCGCGCCATAACCTTCTTCAACTAGGCCTTTGGTGACATCGATAAAGTCATTGAAGGTGTTTTGTTTAGTCAGTTTTTTACCATCTTCATACCAAGGGCGTCCTAACATCTCTGAACCACGAATATGTGCAATAGCATAAACGAAGCCTCGATCAAGCAGGCTGAGGCGAACTGAGCTGAAGGTCGGTTCTATGGTTGAGCCATAAGAACCATAGCCGTATTGGTAAATTGGGTTTGTGCCGTCTTTCTTGAATAGATCTTTGCGATAAACCAAAGAGACAGGTACTTGCTTACCATCGCGAGCCGTAATCATGATTCGCTCTGATTGGTAATTATCTGCGTCGAAATCACCTAATACCGGCGTTTGCTTCATGATTTCGGCCTCACCTGTATTAAGGTCAAAATCATAGTAAGTGCCAGGAGTCGTTAGGCTGCTGTAATAGATTCGAACTTTTGAGTTATCTAACTCATAGTTACTTGTTAGGTAGGCAGCAAAAGCGGTGTCGTTGAACTCAAGTGGAAATTCTTTGCCTGTAGAGAGTTGACGAATCTTCACTGTAGACAATCCATTTGAACGCTGCTCGTAAACCAGATGATCATTAAACAACTCAAAATCGACAAGCTGAGTGTTATCGTCAGCTGGAATGACATCGACCCATTTTGAACGGTCATGTATGCCTTCGGCCGTGGTTTTCATTAAGCGAAAATTGACCGCTTGGTAGTTGGTGTAGATGTAATACCAATCATTGAGCTTAGCTATGCTGTACTCGATGCCTGTTTCTCTTGGGTAGAAGGCTTCGGCTTTTGCATTTGGGTTGTTGGCATCAACAATCGAAACGCCGCTGGTTTCTGTACTCGAGTGCCAAATGTATACCTGTTGGCCATCTTTACTCTTACTGATGCTAGTGTAGTAAGCGCTGTCAGTTTCTTCGTAGATCAGCTCATCGCTTGTTTGAGATGTGCCTAATACATGGCGGTAAACTTGATAGCCTAGTAATGTTTGGGGATCTTTTTTGATGTAGTAGAAGGCTTGGTTGTCGTTTTGCCATGCGATAGCGCTTGAAGCACCATCAATCTCATCGTGTAAGTATTTACCCGTTGTGAGGTCTTTAATCTTAATCGTGTAAATACGACGGCTCAGTGTATCTTCGCCATAGGCCAGCATGTTTTCATTTGGGCTGATTGAAAGGCTACCAATACTGAAAAACTCATGTTCTTTGGCGAGTTCGTTAACGTCTAGGATGACTTGCTTATTTGTGTCTGCAAAGTCTTTGGCACGCAAGTGAACTGGGTATTCATTATCACCTGTCACTTCATTCGAGTAGTAATAGTTACCTTTACGAACTGGTACCGAATTGTCGTCTTTCGCGATTCGGCTTTTGATCTCTTCAAATAATTGTTCTTGAGATGCTTCTGTGTGCTTCAGCACAGTCTCTGCATACTGGTTCTCTTGCTCGAGGTGCTGCAAGATCTCTGGGTCTTGGCGTTCGTCATCACGCATCCAATAGTAATCATCAATTCGTGTGTCACCATGAGTCGTCATTGAATGAGGGACTTTCTTAGCAACGGGAGCTTGGGTTTGTTGAGCGACGAGTTGCGATGGAGAGTGGTGGTTCATGGTTGTTATTCCTTGATTGCTGCATCCGGCGACAAGCACCGCCGATACGGCTAATGTGGTTAAAGCGAAACGCATCTGTATATCCTTTTTGTGCACCTGACTCGTTTTAATGCCAGTATCCATTTCTAATCGGGGTTATCGGTAAGATGTTGTTCTTTCGATAATAATATTTTGCAATTGGATTCTTGATATACACTTTGAACGTAAGTGTCTGTTATTGTTTCCAAAAAATCAAAATAATGTTTAATGATATTGATGATAGACATCAGGTTAGGGGAAAATGGGCAATAAAAAGGGACACACTTTTCAGTATGTCCCTGTTCTTCGTTTGGGCAAGGTTCGATTTGCTCTAGATAGCTAATGGTATTTCGTTTGAGTGGTCAGGCTTACGATTAACCCAGCGTAAACCAAGCATAGCGATAAGTGACATGGTAATCATCAAGCAACCCAGTGGCAGCTGATCTTGAGCTGGGAAGAACGATGCCAACAGTGTTGCGATGCCAGCACCTAGGTTTTGCATACCACCTAAGATCGCGCCACCCGTACCAGCGTGGTATGGGAATGGCGAAAGTGCTCCCGTTGTTGCTGCCGGGAATAAGATGCCCGCGCCCAAGAAGTAAATGGTTGCACCGCCAATTAAGGTTAATGTGGTTGTTTGACCAAACAGACCTGGGATAAGCACGACAGCTGAGCCAACTAAGATCGAAACCAAACCAACATTCAACGCGCGGCGTTCAGAACGGCGTTGTGCGATGTAACTCGATAGGCCTGCACCCACTAGGTAACCAGGAATCGGTAGCACAAACAGTAAACTCACGGTGGTCGCTGGCAAACCAAGTACACCGCCAAGCAATACGCCAGCAGCTGCCTCGAACACTGCCACGCCCGCAAATGTTGCCACCAGTACGAGTAGGAAACCTTGGAAGCGTTTGTCAGACAGAACGAATTTGTAGCTGTTGACGACTGATTCATTTTTGCGTCGCTCTTTTGGCAATGTTTCCATCATGCTCGTCATCATGGTGATCGCCACAGCGATACCAAACAGCGCTAGAAACAGGTAGCTAGAACGCCAGCCGAAAGTTTCTGTTAAGTAACCGCCCAGTACAGGTGCCATTAATGGGGAGAAAATCACACACATGCTGATTAAGCTGTTCGCACGGTGTAACTCAGCGCCCTCAAAACAGTCACGAGTCAATGTACGAGACATCGCACCGCCACAACCAATGCCGAGCCCTTGGATAAAGCTACCCCCCAAGAACCATTCGAATTCATGAGCGAATAGGGCGACCAAGGTACCTACGATGTAGATGACTAAGCCAGCAACGATGATAGGCTTACGACCAAGCCGATCGGAGAGTGGACCGTAAACAAATTGCGACAAACCATAAGGGATCAGGTAACACGCCATCACAGCTTGAAGTGAAGACGCAGAAACCAAGAACTCACCTGCCATATGACCAATAGAAGGCACGTACATCGTTTGAGTCATTTGACCTACGGCTGTCAGAATAGCGATTAAAAAGGTAAGTTTCGCTAATGGAAACGAGGCGGACATTTGCGTATCTCTCCAAAAATTAAAAACGTAAAAAGCCTTAGCGCTCCATTAGGGAGAGCCAATTGAATAAAGCGATTAGGGAATCTAGGCGCGAGATATTAGAGTTTGATTGCCGAATTAGCAATCAAAAAGTGTGAACTTGATCAAGATAAAAATCTATAATATGGATTAGAAAAAATAATCCTAAACTGCTGGGTTTGAGGATATGGGATGTGGAGGCGGGCTTCATTAAAGTGTCTCTTTGATAAAGCAAAACTCTTATTAATAGTGTGAGTTCAAACATCTATCTAAGTGATGAACATCGTTACTTGAGTGCTCTAAATTCAATCAATTGATTCAGCATGACAAGACAATAGTGATTGGAAATCAGTATTTAAAAATAGAAAGATACGATTTATTAACATTTATATAAACTTTCGTTTTATATGTGACCGATTTGTGCTGTAATTGTCGGCTAAGCTATTCGTCTAACAGACATAAGTAGAATTGCATTTTTGCTATCGGTATGTTTTTAGGTCCACGGAAGTCTTTTGGCTTAAATAAGGATATTCAATGCGCTCACTTTCAGTACAGTGGAAAATCACCCTCTTGGCAGGGTGTTGTTTACTTATCACTTCACTCTCTCTTATTGGTTTCTCGATCTACAACGCTTCAAGCAATCAGCAGGTGATCAAGTCTCAAAGCTCAGATTCTGTTATTAACAAAACTGAGCAGTTGTTGGCATCGGTTTCGCAGTTAAATGCACAGGAAACCCAACGCTATGTAGATGAAGCCATCTATCGAGCTGAAATGCTGGCCGCAAGTGCTAAGTTTCTAAAGACTAATGCTGAAGAGAACTTCACGCCAAGCGAAGAGCTACGTACTGCATTAGATGAGATGATTCGTCGTTCAGTCTTAGACTTTGATTCAATCCTCGGTGCTTACTTGGTATTTCGCCCTGAAATGCTTGATGGTGAAGATGGAAACTATGTAGACGCAGATTATGTAGGTTCTAACGAAGTGGGGCGTTTTGCACCCTATTGGAAAGTGGCAGACAATGGAGAGAACGTACTGTCGAATGTTCTTTCCGAGCAAATTCTCAACGATAACTCAAATAGTGAACGATTCTATTGTCCACTGTCGAGTGGTCAAACATGTATCAGCACACCTAAGGTGGTGACTAGCGGTGGTCAGTCACTATTAACTTCGTCGATCTCTGTGCCAATTCTGATTGATGACACGCCAATTGGCTTTTTAGGTATCGATCTTCGACTTGATGCACTAACTCATATTGTTGCTGAGTCAGATGCAGAGTTGTTTGAAGGCAATGGTGCTATCTATGTCGTGAGCTTAGATGGCTCTGTGATTGCCGCAGATGATACATCAATTCCTACTGGTTCTCAGTTTGCAAGTGAGCATACAAGCAATGACCAACTCACTGACTTTATGTTTGGTGGTGAGACGATGACACAATGGAGCGAAAATGGTGAGTGGTTACTTGCTTTCGCACCGGTTGTAGCAGCGAATCAAACCTGGGGTGTGTTGTTGGAGATCCCACGAGACAGTGTCGTGGCGGATGCAAACCTGCTTGATGCGATTATTAGTGACAAGCTAAGTGAAGGCATTAAAACTGAGCTCATTGCTGGTGGTCTGTTCATTGTTATTGGCTTAGCGATCATTGCGTTTGCTTCACTTTCTATTGTGAAGCCGATTCGTCAAGTGGTTGAAAGGTTAGACGATATCGCATCGGGTGAAGGTGATTTAACCCAAAGGCTTGATGTTAAGTCACAAGATGAAGTAGGACAGTTAGCCCAAGGCTTTAACCGATTCCTAGATAAGCTACAGCCAACGATCAAAGAAGTGATTGCGACGTCAGAGCAAGTCGCGAATACCACAAGCGCAGCTAAGGCTTCGGCTTCTAGCACCCGCCAGAGCAGTGAATCACAGTTTAAAGAAGTCGACTTAGTGGCAACAGCGGCAGAAGAGATGACGCAGACTGCGAGTCTAGTTGTTCAGAATGCGGAAGTCGCGGTAGGCGCTGCAAGTGAGGCTAACTCTTCTGCTAAGCAAGGGCAGCAGGTGATCGAGCTGTCAGCCGGAGAGATGCGGAAGCTGGTGGAGCGAATGTCGAGCGCTGTACCTATTGTTGAAGAGCTTGCCAAGAACAATGCCAACATCACTGATATTTTGGGAGTGATTGAAGGTATCTCAGAACAAACAAACTTGTTGGCTCTAAACGCGGCTATTGAAGCGGCTCGTGCGGGTGAACAAGGTAGAGGCTTTGCCGTGGTTGCTGATGAAGTTCGTAATCTCGCAAGTCGTACTCAAGCGTCTGTCGGAGAAATTCGTCAAGTTATTGATAAGGTTCAAGCTGGAACGCAGGATGTCGTTGAGGCGATTCAAGAGGGTAACATCCTAGCGAATGATACGGCGCTACACGTTCAGAATGCGGTTGAAGACTTAGGCTCAATCTTTACCTCGATTGAGGCTATTAGCGATATGAATAACCAGATTGTAAGAGCGGCAGAAGAGCAACAGTCGGTTTCTGGCGAAGTGAACCAAAGCGTGGTGAACATTCGTGATCTAAGCGCACAAATTCTTGAACAGGCTTCGAAATCAGAAGAGCAAGGGAATCAGATTGATACCTTATCTCAGCAGCAACAAGCACTAGTGAATCAATTCAAGGTTTAAGCTTTTATCGCTTTAGAACAACAAAGGGACACGTATTTGCGTGTCCCTTTTCTTTTGTTATGAGTTCTTCAAATTACTCTTCGATAAACCAATAGCCTTTATTTACTAGGTCCGTAATAAGAGCAATAGCAGAAGGGCTGAATGTTTGTTCTGGAGAGATGATGGATTCATTACACAATGACGTTAATAGTGCACTGTCACCTTCTTCAACTTTAATCACTTCACCATTAATATAAGCCACATTAGTCTCTGTTTCATGGTAAAGCGCTTTAAGTCCTGAAACTTTGTATATCTCGCCTTGTGCTGCTAAATGATTAGAAACCTCTTCGGCATTCCACAATGGCTCTGGAGCAACTATATCAAGCTGGTGGCGTGACTGGCTCAGTAGGCATCCCATAAAGTCACTTACTGTATTCGGTTGCTCTAGTGCTGAATGTAGCATTTTTGTCAGGCTTGCAAGGTCTGATTGGCGTATCTGACCGAAGTTGCTTTGTGTTTTGAACTCAGGATCATGTAAGTGGGTATCACCCATGTCATGCGCAAGCACGAAGTCAGCAAAATTACTGATCAGCTCTTGCTCTTTAGGTGAGCGGTAACCAATTGAGTAACTCATTGAAGGCTCCAAAGTGGTACCTTCGTGAGGGAAGCCCGGTGGGATGTAGAGAATGTCACCCGGCTCTAATACTTGTTCGATGATAGGATCAAAGCCTTCAATTTGGCGAAGTGAAGATGCTTGAATGCTCTCTTTATATTGTCCTTCATCTTTAGCGCCCACTTTCCACTGACGCTTACCGTGACCTTGAACGATAAAAACATCATATTGATCAATGTGAGGACCAACGCCACCATGCTCAGCCGAGTAGCAGATCATTAGATCGTCAAACAACCAGTTTGGCAGCTGTTTAAATGACTCCGCCAGTTGAGCCGCACCTTGATGCCAATGGTTTGCTGCTTGAACGATAAGCTGCCAGTGGCTTTGTGGGAGCTGACCAAACTTATCTTCGCTAAATGGACCGTGTTCCGCTGACCACCTATTATCTTGGTTAGAGACAAAGCGTGAGTCGACTTCTTCTTCCATTGATAACCCTGCCAGCTCTTCTGGGCTGATTGGGTCAACGAAATCTTTGAAACCGCCTTTGATGATGGTTGGTTGTTTATGCCAGTATTGTTCAACAAACTCGGCCATAGAGAAGTTAAGTTGGTACATGTGTATCCTGTAATATTCGTTCTAAGTGCTAGGTTCTAATTTAGCTTGAAGGTCTTTTTCGACGATCTTGATCGCCTCTAAAGCAACCTTAGGGTCGATCTCGTTGCTTTCAAAAAGGTAGATAAGATCAACAGCTAGTTTGATCTCATCTGGTGCGCTATCAAGTGGTGATGGGGCTTGTTCAGTGCTCATCTCTATTTGGAACCTCTAAATCTATTTGCCTGTGTATTTTCTTCATTGACTCTTCGCAACGCTCTAGCCGTTCACTTGCTAGCTGCCAGGCTTTTTCTGCCTGCTCTTTTTGATAGGCAGGGCAGGTATCAAGTACAGCCTTTTTTTGCTGAACAAGAGCGGTTAAACGTCGCTGCCAATCTTGGTGTTGAGCAAGGTCATTATAGAGTTGATTGGTGGAATGTGGTTTATGCAGGTTACGATCGTCACGTAGGTCGTAGTTTGCGAGTTCCCTTTGGAGAGCGGCAACTTGGTTAGTTAACTTTTCAGTTAGGTGAGCCGCTCTTGCTGCCGTTAATTGGTTTTTGGCTTGCTCTGAGAGAATCCGTTGATAGTTGGATTGTGTTTCTAACGCGTAAGGCATCAGTACCTTGGCTCTAGATTTAAAGAGGGTACTATCGAATAGCGGTTGATGGTATGTGCCACGAGCGCTATCTACTTGTTTACAATGCCCGATTAACGTGTCGAGAATTTTACCGAGTTGCTTAAAGTGAGACATTCTACATCTAAACTTTTTACAGGTTTACAAACCAAGCTTCATAAGCCAGTTTGATAGCGAGCACACTTACCACGGTAACAAATACCGGGCGAATAAACTTGGCGCCAAAGCGTATAGCAGAGTGAGCACCAACAAACGCGCCAACCATCAAACAAACGCCCATCGTCAATCCGAGAACCCAATCGATATGACCTAGAATTGCAAAAGTAACCAGGGAGGTGAAGTTACTGGTGAAATTCATCGCTTTCGATAAACCAGACGCGAGCAAAATGTTCAAGCGATATAGCGCCATTGAGCTCACTGTCCAAAATGCGCCTGTTCCTGGGCCGGCTACACCATCATAGAAACCTAGAGTAAAACCTTGAGCAATCTGTTTCTTCTTGAGAACAGGGCAGGGCTTAGGAGATACATTCTGATTGGCATTCGGCGTTTTGTGGAAAATCGTGTAAATCGCGGCTGCTAATATTACTAGCGGCAAGACTTTTTCTAACCACTGGGTACTGATGGCGTCGACAACTAATGTACCTACAGTTGCGCCAATTAAAGTTGCAATAAATGCGTTAATCCAACATTGAGGCTTGAACAGTTTCTTCTTGTAGTAAGTAAAAGCCGCTGTTGATGATGCAAAGGTTGCAGCGAGCTTATTGGTACCTAGAGCAATGTGCGGTGGTAAACCCAAAGACAGCAGAGCAGGCACAGTGAGCATACCGCCGCCGCCAGCAACGGCATCGATAAAACCGGCAGCAAAGGCAACCAGTGCAAGTATGACCAACATGGTTGGTTCAATCATTTCCATAGATAGCTATTATTCTCGTTATATGCTGTATCAGCAGCGTTGCTTTTCAATTTGCTGGAAGCAAACTAAAGCAAAATTTAGCAGGAGCGCGCAACAACCCTACTCGTTAGTATTTTATCGTACGTTTAAAAGGCGGTAGGGAGTCTAATAAGGACTTGCCATAGCGCTTTGTGACTATGCGTCGATCAAGGATCGTGACTTTACCAGAATCTCGTTCTTTACGCAGTAGTCGGCCGACAGATTGGATCAGTTTTTTACTCGCCTCAGGTACGGTAATTTGCATAAAAGGATTCCCGCCTTTGGACTCAATGTATTCTGAGTGAGCTTGCTCTACCGGTGAGGTTGGAACACCAAATGGAATTTTGGTGATGATTAGGTTTTCTAACAGTTCTCCGGGCAAATCAAGGCCCTCAGAAAAACTACCTGTACCGAAAAGCACACTGGTTTTTCCTTTATCTACCAATGATTTATGTTTTTTTAGAATTTCTGAGCGGGAAGTATCACCTTGTACTTGTAATGCCCAGCCCTTTTTAACGAAATCTGTAGATAAACCTTCAGCGACCTGATTCATTTGCCAGTACGAAGAGAATAAAACGAGGTTAGCTTTGTTGTCTTCAATTACTTTAGGCAAAATCTCGATAAGATATTCTGTAAACTGCGGAGCCTGAGGCTCGTACTTCATTGCCGGTACGACTAGCTCCGCTTGATTTTGATAATCAAACGGCGAGGCTAACGCTAGAAATTGCACTCCATCCTCAGGCTTTTGACTGATACCTGCTTGGTGACAGAAAAAACTGAAAGAGTTCAGTGCTCGCATGGTAGCTGAAACTAATACTGCACCGACACAGCGGCTCCAGATCTGTTGGTCGAGCTGCCAACCGACCTCTAAAGGCGAAACGTTAACAATGAAATCACCTTCATTTTCTTTATTAAGCTCTAACCAACGCGCCAATGGCGCACCTTTATCACGTTTCGGCTCTGCCATTAAGCGCCACACTTGTGCGAGGTTTTCAGTTCTCTGTATATAGAAACCAATCTCTGCTAGCGCGGGTTCTGCAAGTTTGGCTGAGAGCTCGCCATCTTTTACTCTTTCTGCGATAAGGTCGGCAATCTTTGCCACGGCTTGGCTGGCTTTCTGACTCAATTGCTTGAGATCTTTTGATTCACTTTCAAGCCATTCTGGAAGGTCACCGTGTTCAAAGCGATATAAGCCGTCTTCAAATTGGGTAGCATCGAAGCGCTTACTCAGTTGAGAAAGAGTTGGAATAAGTTGTTGAACAGAGTCTTGCAGCTCATTTCTGAACCGATAGACTCGTTTCTCTTCCGCTAGGCCTGAAAGCTTGCTGATTGATTGATTTAAGCGCTCTAACCATGAAGCTGCACCTTTTAAGCTTGCAGCTGCGGAAGAGTGGTCTCGTGCAACATGCGGTAGATGATGCGCTTCGTCGAACACATAAATGCTGTTTTCTGGCTCAGGTAGAATGACGCCACCACCTAGGTCTGCGTCTGCCATCACTAAGCTGTGGTTAGCGATAATGACATCTGCTTTGTCGAGTTCAGAGCGTGCTTTTTGGAACGGACAATCTCGGTGCGCGGGCATACTGTTGTTACAACTGTGTTTGTCACTCACGATCATCTGCCAGATCATATCGTCAATCGGCTTAGGCCATGAGTCGCGGTCTCCATCCCATTTACCCTGAGCGAGGCTTCGATACATGGTTTCCAGCTGCTCAATGTCTTTTTTCTTTGGCTTTGATTCAAACATCGCCATCTGACCGCCGTCAGCACCACATGCCACAGCCAGTTTTTCGGCACAGCAATACCTTTGTCGTCCTTTAGCCAATATAAAGGAAAACTCTCTATCAGTAAGTCGTCTATATAGAGGGAGGTCTTTATTGACCAGTTGTTCTTGTAGAGCAACGGTAGCAGTAGAGATCACAATTTTTCGATTGTTTAAAACAGCCACAGGTATGGTTGCCATTAAATAAGAGAGGGATTTTCCGATTCCGGTGCCCGCTTCAGCCACAATCATGCGATTACTTTTATGGTATTGGCCACAAAGTGTCTTTGCTATTTCAGCAACAAGGTAGTTTTGTGCACGTCTAGGTACAAAGTTTTCCAACTGTGATTGGAGGTTTTGATAACTGGTGCGAATAGAGTTTTGTATTTTAGTGGTTAGCATACTGTGACCCAAGTAACGAAGCCGCGATAGTAGCACATTTCACTAGTCTGTTCATTTTCGACGAAATAGGTTGCTTTTGAATCAAAGGTAGATCTTGTTCACAAAAAAAAACTGAACCTTCATGAAGTTAGCGATTTTATTTATTGTGCGAAATATAAATATCAAAAAAAATACCACTTTAAGTGTTTAGTTCTGCATTTTGTTCTTATTGTGTACCATTGTTGGTTTTTTTAACTGTATTGATTGTTTTTAGGTCTATTATATTTTTGCTTAAACTGGCCGAGAAGTGTCTCGTAAAATGATGAAAAAAATTGTAAGTGATTGAATTTATTTGATTTGTGTTTTTTTTAGGTTTGTTTTTAGTTTATTTGACACGCAGGATAATCTTTTGCAATCTAGACCTCGAAATTTAGTGACGGTGATTAACCAACAAAGAGTGGTAATGACCATCACAAAAAATAAAAAGGGAACCGGGCAAGGATCTCCCATTCTTAGAAAAGGCAGTGGATTTATTATGAAAAAGACTCTATTAGCTCTAACTATCGCAGCAGCTTCAACATCTGCATTCGCGAACGTAGGTCTAGAAAACGCAAAACCAACATTCGAATTTGACCCAATGCACAAAGAACAGTTCTCTGTTTCTGGTGCGATCGGTGTGGGTGGTTACTACGACACAATGACTAACGCTATGTACGACGACTGGGCAACAGCTCTTACTCTAGCAGTTAGCTACCAAAACAACCGCCTAGTTGGTTACTTCGAAACTGATTTCGAATTCAACTGGACTACTGACGACAAAGACAACGGCTTTGACGTTAAAAACGAATTCAACACTGACGTAGATAAAGCGTGGTTGGGTTACGAGACTGATTACGGTGTTCTTTCTTTTGGTTGGGAAAACGACACTGCTCTAGACAAAGTTGACGGTGCTGGCGACAACACTTACGAATTCGGTTCTTCTGCAGGCGACGCTTCTGACGCATGGAACGTAGTTAAATTCCAAGGTGCTACTTCAGGTATCGCTTACGGCATCTCTTACTTCGAAACTGACGAAGACCACGATGCTGCTGATAAAGGTGTGAACGGTTACGTAGGTTACGAAAGCGAAATCTTCAACGTTTACGGTGGTTACGAGACTCGTGACGAAGCTGATTACCAAGTTTACTCTCTATCTGGTAACTCAAAAGTTGGTGAGCTAGACCTAGGTGTTAACTTCTGGATCAACGAAGGTGACAAGAGCGACCTAGTTAACTCAAACACTACTAACCTTGAGACTGTAGGCTACTACATCTCTGCTGGATACCCAGTGACAGAGCAACTAACTCTAGCTGCTGGTTACAACGCTAACTCTACTACTGAAGACGGCGAAGCTGACAAAGAAACTTCTACAGTTAACATCGCAGCTATGTACACGCTTAACGACCGCGTAGACATGGGTATCGATATCCTGCAAGAGCTTGATGCAGATACACGTGACGAAGAAACTTACGTATTCGCTGCAGCATTCTACAGCTTCTAATCATTGCTTAATTAGCAATACTTAGAAAATGATAAAAGCCAGTCTTATGACTGGCTTTTTTACGTCTGTGCGTAGTGAATAGTTGTAAATTTATATAAAAATAGCCGCAATGTGCGGCTGTTTTTTTGAGTTTGCTTAAGGGTTAAACCAGAAGGTTGTTGCTTTAAGCCTCTTTCCACTCTCCAGGTTGTAAATCACCTAAGGTCATTCCACCCATCGAGTAACGAATCAGGCGAAGAGTCGGGAAGCCGATGTTAGCCGTCATGCGACGTACCTGACGATTTCGACCTTCGATGATCGTAATGGCAAGCCATGTAGTCGGAATCGCTGCGCGAAATCGCACTGGCGGATTACGCTCCCAAACGCTCGGTTCGGGCATAATTTCAACTTTGGCCGGTAACGTCATACCATCTTTGAGTTCTACACCCTTTCTCAATTTATCTAAATCGTTCTCTGTTGGGGCGCCTTCGACTTGTACCCAATAGGTCTTTGGTGACTTTGAGTTGGGCTGAGTTAGTTTAGCTTGGTAGATACCATCATTAGTTAGCACCATCAATCCTTCGCTATCGCGATCCAAACGACCTGCTGCATACACATCTTTTACAGGTATGAAGTCTGCTAAGGTTTTACGACCTTCACCATCCGTAAACTGACTCAGCGTATCGAATGGTTTATTGAATAGAATCACTTTTCGGTCTTCAAGAGCGACTTTTGGTTTATCCGTGTTTGGTTTACGTTTATAGCGCTGCTTACTAGATGAATTACTCTTGCTTGTAGCGGAAGAGCGGCGCTCATTCCCTTTGTTATTCGAACGCGATGTGGTTTTGCTGCCTTGTTTAAATTGACCGCCTTTTCGAGAGGAGCCAGTAGAGCGCGAAGTGCTACGAGAGCGAGTAGACATGTTAACTACCTTGCAAAAATGTAAACGAAGTGTGCTGAAAAGTTTTCACTGAAACGGAATTGAGCTATCATTTGCGCGCCTAAAAGACACAAAATAGAACAAGTTAATGGACTATAAAGCCCAATTTGTTTAATTATACCAACGTGTTTTATTATAACAACGCACTCACGGATTTGGTTCATGCCGTCATAAAACGGTATGAAAAATAAGATAGAGTACGACTATCGAGTAGACCTTCGTTGCTCTCAAGCACTGTCTACTGGTCAATTTAAACATTCTCACAATGAGTGAGCTTGTCAGAACTATAGGGAAATTTCATGCCTACTGAAAAACCAACCATCATCTATACCATTACAGACGAAGCACCAGCACTAGCGACATACTCTCTACTGCCTATCATTCAGTCATTCACTGCTTCTTCTGGTATCAACGTTGATACTCGTGATATCTCACTTGCAGGGCGTATTATTGCTAACTTCCCTGACTACTTAACTGAAGAGCAACGTATTGGTGATGCACTTGCTGAACTTGGCGAGTTGGCAAAAACACCGGAAGCAAACATCATTAAGCTTCCAAACATTTCTGCGTCTATCCCACAACTTCAAGCAACTATCAAAGAGCTTCAAGCAAAAGGCTACGCACTTCCTAACTACCCAGAAGAAGCAAGCACAGACGAAGAGAAAGCGATCAAAGCAACTTACGATAAGATTAAAGGTAGTGCTGTAAACCCTGTATTACGTGAAGGTAACTCTGACCGTCGTGCACCGCTTTCTGTAAAAAATTACGCGAAGAAAAACCCACACTCAATGGGTGCATGGGCTGCAGACTCTAAGTCTCATGTCGCGAGTATGGACGGCAAAGACTTCTTCGGTAGCGAAAAATCGACCACTATCGACGGCGCAACAGAAGTAAGCATCGAGTTTGTTGGTCAAGATGGCGCTAAGAAGACATTGAAGCCAGCTTTTGCTTTGCAAGACAAAGAGATCATCGATACTTCAGTGATGAACAAGGCTGCGCTTGTTGCGTTCTTTGAAAAAGAGATTGCTTCAGCAAAAGAGCAGGGTGTACTGCTTTCTCTGCACATGAAAGCAACAATGATGAAGGTTTCTGATCCAGTGATCTTTGGCCATGCGGTTAAGGTTTACTACAAAGATGTATTCGCGAAATACGGGCAACTATTTGAAGAGTTGGGCGTTGACGTGAACAACGGTATTGGTGACGTATACGCTAAGATCGCATCACTGCCACATGAGCAGAAAGAAGCTATCGAAGCTGACCTACAAGCGGTATACGAGACTCAACCACCTCTAGCTATGGTTGATTCAGATCGTGGTATCACAAACCTACACGTACCAAGTGACATCATTGTTGATGCGTCAATGCCAGCGATGCTACGTTCTTCTGGTCAAATGTGGGGGCCAGATGGTAAGCAGAAAGATACTAAAGCGATGATCCCAGATCGTAGCTACGCAAGCATCTACCAAGCTGTTATCGATTTCTGTAAAGAGAATGGTGCATTTGATCCAACAACAATGGGTAGCGTGCCAAACGTTGGCCTAATGGCTCAAAAAGCAGAAGAGTACGGTTCTCATGATAAGACGTTCATCCTAGATGCTGCTGGTACAGTTCAAGTTGTTGATGCAAATGGTGCAGTACTTCTTGAGCAAGCTGTTGAAGAAGGCGACATCTTCCGCATGTGTCAAGTTAAAGACGCACCAATTCAAGATTGGGTTAAGCTTGCAGTAACACGTGCTCGTGCATCAGCGACTCCAGCAGTATTCTGGCTAGACGAATCTCGTGCACACGATGCAGAGCTGATTAAGAAAGTAAATGCTTACCTACCTGAGCATGATACAGATGGTCTGGAACTGAAGATTCTTTCTCCACTTGAAGCGACTAAGTTCTCTCTAGTTCGTATCAAAGAAGGTCTAGATACAATCTCAGTAACGGGTAACGTTCTACGTGATTACCTAACGGATTTATTCCCAATTCTAGAGCTTGGTACATCGGCGAAAATGCTGTCTATCGTTCCACTAATGAACGGTGGTGGTCTGTTTGAAACTGGTGCTGGCGGTTCTGCTCCTAAGCACGTTCAACAGGTAGAAAAAGAGAACCACCTACGTTGGGACTCTCTAGGTGAATTCCTCGCACTTGCGGCTTCACTTGAGCACCTAAGCACAGTAACAGGTAATGCTAAAGCTCAAGTTTTGGCGGATGCACTAGATAAAGCGACAGGTGAGTTCCTAGACATGAACAAGTCACCATCTCGTAAAGTCGGTGAGCTAGATAACCGTGGTAGCCACTACTACCTAGCGACATACTGGGCTAAAGCTCTAGCAGAACAAACGGCTGATGCTGAATTAGCACAAGAGTTTGCAAGCGTAGCGGCTAAGCTGTCTGAAAGTGAAGAAGCGATCGTTGGTGAACTAAACGGTGCACAAGGTGTTAAAGGCGAACTAGGTGGTTACTACCTATTTGATGATGCGCTGACTTCAGCTCTAATGCGTCCAAGCGCAACACTAAATGCAGTGATTAATGCATAGTTATTATTTAGAGTAATCTAAATCTTGTTTAAAAACGCTCCGCTAGGGGCGTTTTTTATTGCACATATAAAAACGCCCTGTTTTAAACAGGGCGTTTTAGATAAGAGCAGTAAATGAATAGCGACTACTTTGTTTGGCTAGTTTCTACCGGTACTACGGAGCTTGCGTGTGAGCCTTTCGGGCCGCTTTCAACTTCGTAATCGACTTGTTGCCCCGCCTTGAGTGTACGGTAACCCTCCATCTGTATCGTTGAATAGTGAGCAAAAATGTCACCTTCTTCACCTTCTGGACAAATGAAACCAAACCCTTTGGCATTGTTAAACCATTTTACTGTACCTGTAGCCATGCTATACATCCCTCATGCATTTTGTTACTGATGTTGTTTATATCAACTTTAAAAAGTGTCATTGATACGATTCTGAAACGACGAAAAATATCGTCACTGTTCTGAACTTCTACATTGCTGACATGAAATATCGCTGCCTTGCGTAATTATTCCGTGTTGTTAAATTTTAATGTAAAAAAACCTTTTAGCTCCAATGTAGCTAATGATTGAGCACAGTCAATAGCAAATTGGTAGAAAATTGATCATTTTTAATAACAAATCACACCTGAGAATCTGAACTATTTATTAACTTATTTGTAACTTAAGGGCGCAAATATTTGTTTTGCGTATGTTTATGCTGCCTTTTTAATCAATCACATATGTTAATCGACGCAATAGGCATCTTTTATTTGCAGCAAGGTAAATGGTGGATTAGGCTCAATGTATGGGTTTGATTTTTGGTCTCGTTTTCTAACACCGTTTCTTAGTACACCCTAAACGGTGAATGTGGTAGATTTAAGTATCGCACATGTCCGATTTCCAAAAATAACCTTAGCAAAGCTAACATGAGTAGAAACTTTGAATGGGCGGCTCCAGGCTCTGATTTACTGGAGAAAGAAAAAACGAAAGTTAAGCCACCGGCAATGTATAACGTCGTACTTAATAACGATGATTACACGCCAATGGACTTTGTAATCGAGATCCTAGAGCGATTCTTCTCACTAGATATCGAGAAAGCAACGGAAATTATGCTCAAGGTTCATTATGAAGGTAAAGCTATCTGTGGGACTTACAGCGCAGAGATAGCGGAAACAAAAGTAGCGCAAGTGACGATGTATTCAAAGGAAAATGAGCATCCGCTACTATGTACAATGGAGCAAGCTTAAAGACTTGTTCGGACAACACTGTTGTTCCCTTAGGAGGTACTTATGCTGAATAAAGAATTAGAATCAAGCTTGAACGGCGCTTTTGCTCGAGCGCGAGAAAAGCGACATGAGTTTATGACTGTCGAGCACCTCCTACTTGCATTATTAGAAAATGATGCGGCTAAGGAAGCGTTATTGGCATGCCAAGCCGATCTTGACGCCTTGCGTAACGAACTCGATATTTTTATTGATCAAACCACTCCTCTTATCCCAGAAAGCGACGAAACGCGAGAAACTCAACCAACACTTAGTTTCCAACGCGTACTGCAACGTGCTGTTTTCCATGTTCAATCATCGGGTCGCAGCGAAGTAACCGGTGCCAACGTTCTGGTTGCTATCTTTAGCGAGCAAGAGTCTCACGCAGCTTACCTGTTGAAGAAGAACGATATCAGTCGCTTAGATATTGTTAACTTTATTTCTCACGGAATCACCAAAGCAAGCAATGAAGGCGATAGTGCTTCATCGTCTGACTCGTTTGGTGCTGAAAACGCAGAAGAGGCGAGTTCAGAAGACAGACTTGAAAATTTTGCGACTAACCTTAACGAAGTGGCGAAGAAAGGCAACATCGATCCACTGATTGGTCGTGATAAAGAGCTAGAACGCACAATCCAAGTACTATGTCGTCGTCGTAAAAATAACCCTCTACTCGTTGGTGAAGCAGGCGTAGGTAAAACTGCGATTGCGGAAGGTCTTGCGTGGAGAATTGTAGAAGGCCAGGTGCCCGAAGTGATTCAAAGCAGCGTTATCTACTCATTGGATATTGGTTCTCTACTTGCGGGTACTAAATACCGTGGTGACTTTGAGAAGCGTTTTAAAGCGATTCTGAAACAGCTAGAGAAAGAAGAAGACGCAATCCTATTCATCGATGAGATCCACACCATTATCGGTGCCGGTGCAGCATCGGGCGGCCAAGTAGATGCAGCAAACTTAATTAAACCTCTACTGAGTAGCGGTAAGTTACGTTGCATTGGTTCAACGACTTATCAAGAGTACAGCAGTATTTTTGAGAAAGAGCGTGCGTTGTCTCGCCGATTCCAGAAAATTGATATTGTTGAGCCATCACTTGATGACACAACCAAGATCCTTATTGGTCTTAAGCCTAAGTACGAGGCGCACCATGAGGTTCGCTACACCAATAAAGCCCTGCGTGCTGCAGTAGAGTTATCGGCTAAATACATTAATGAACGCCACCTTCCTGATAAGGCGATTGACGTTATTGATGAAGCGGGTGCTCGCAGTCGCCTAGCTCCAGCAAGCCGTCGTAAGAAAACGGTGAGCGTTGCTGATATTGAGTCTATGGTTGCTAAGATGGCTCGTATCCCTGAGAAGTCAGTATCTTCTTCGGACAAAGATATTCTGCAAAACCTAGATGACCGTATGAAAATGTTGGTGTTTGGCCAAGATACGGCAATCGATGCATTGAGTGAGGCGATTAAGCTTACACGTGCTGGTCTAGGTGCAGACAACAAACCAGTAGGTTCATTCCTGTTCGCTGGCCCAACAGGCGTAGGTAAAACGGAAGTGACAGTACAACTATCGAAACTGATGGGTATTGAGCTACTGCGTTTTGATATGTCTGAATACGGTGAGCGTCACTCGGTGAGCCGTTTGATTGGTGCGCCTCCTGGTTATGTTGGTTACGATCAAGGCGGTCTATTAACAGATGCGGTTATAAAAAACCCTCACTCTGTTGTATTGCTAGACGAGATCGAGAAAGCGCATCCTGATATCTTCAATCTACTACTGCAGGTAATGGATAACGGTACTCTAACGGATAACAACGGACGTAAAGCGGATTTCCGTAACGTGATCCTAGTGATGACAACCAATGCGGGTGTGGCTGAAACAGAGAAGAAATCGATCGGCTTGATCCAACAGGATCACGCGCCAGATGCGATGGGTGCTATCAAGAAAGTGTTCACTCCAGAGTTCCGCAACCGTCTTGATAATATCATCTGGTTTAACAGCTTAGATCCGACTGTGATTAGCCAAGTGGTTGATAAGTTCATTGTTGAGTTACAAGTTCAGCTAGACGCTCGTGGCGTGTCTCTGGAAGTATCAGAAGATGCCCGTCATTGGTTAGCTGAGAAAGGTTACGACAAAGCGATGGGTGCTCGTCCAATGGGGCGTGTGATTCAAGAGCAGCTTAAGAAGCCTCTGGCAAACGAACTGCTGTTTGGTAGTTTAGTTGACGGTGGTACTGTGAAAGTAACGCTAAAGAAAGATGAGCTTCAATTTAGCTATGTTGGTGCGAAAGAAGAAGTGATGCACTAATCATTCTCTTTTATAAACATCAATTTAAAACGTACGGCTTCGGTCGTGCGTTTTTTTATGTTTTGAAGATGCGAGATGCGAGATGCGAGATACGAAAGAAATGAAGAAAGATAGAGAAAGTGCTCAGCGTCAGGCAATAAAAAACGGAGCACTAGGCTCCGCTTCTTATCGTATTCACTAATGAGACATTAACGAGCACGGAAGACGATGCGGCCTTTAGAAAGGTCGTATGGAGTCATCTCAACAGTTACTTTGTCACCAGTAAGAATACGGATGTAGTTCTTACGCATTTTACCAGAGATGTGTGCTGTCACTACGTGACCGTTTTCAAGCTCAACACGGAACATTGTGTTTGGTAGAGTATCAAGGACAGTGCCTTGCATCTCGATTACGTCTTCTTTAGCCATCTAATCCTCTTTCGACATTTGGCGGTTTTCAACGGCGATGATTGTGCCGTCAAAATCAAATTATGTAAAGTTGTGGCGTATTCTACCCTTGCCACACTTGATTTACTAGCCTTTGATGACGTTGAAATCGCACTTTATAGTTCATAGCGGGGCATTCGTCGATTTGATAACCCAAATACAGCCACTGTTTTTGGAGTTGTTGAGCATGTTGAATTTGAAACAAAACTCCCAGTGTGCCTAGCGATAAATCGATGTCAGGGTCGAAAAAGGTATAAAACGCACTGGTGCTTTGACTCATCACATCAGTAACGGCAATCGCCACCAATTTTTCATCTTGGTAGATGTGTAAATATTGAGTATTTAGCCAATCGTTTTTAGAAAACTGCAAAAATTCATCTTTCTTCGGTGGATACATAGTTCCAGAGCGATGACGAGTCGTAATATAACGGCTATACAGTTCAAACCACATCTCATCCATTTGTGGTTTCATGACCCATTTAAATGACTTGGCTTTGTTAAGAAGGCGCTTCTGGCTTTTTGAAAGCTGTATCTCTGGGATGGCTAACCTTAATGCGTGACAAGAAGAGCAATTATCGCAATGAGGTTTGTATATGGTTGCGCCACTGCGACGGAAACCGTTGGCCAATAGAACTTCATAGTTATCAGGTGTGTGCATGTGTTCGTCGAGAGTAACAGCCACACGCTCTTGCCTCTCTGGTAGGTAGCTACAACTATGATTATCGGTTAATCCGATTCTGATCTGATGTAAGCCTGAACTCATTCCGAACAATCCTCGAGCCATTGTGGTTGAAAGCACTCTGCTGCAATAGAACGCTCTTTTAATAATGACAGAGATTCTAGAAAAGTCTCTCTTTCGATCTCCATTGCACCGAGCGACTCCAAATGAGGGTTCATTACTTGGCAATCAATCAGTTGCCCGCCATATTGTGAGAAATGACGGCAAAAATACCATAGGGCGATCTTCGAGGCGTTGGTCTGGGTACTAAACATCGACTCACCACAAAAAAGCTCACCACGAAGGATGCCATACAAACCTCCGACCAACTCGTCTTCGTTCCATACTTCAACGGAGTGACAATGTCCCATTTTCGCTAGTTCGATGTAAGAGCGCTGCATATCTTGGTTTAACCATGTCTCTTCAGCGGGGCGTAATGATGAGCAAAGGCCAATCACTCTGTCGGTCGCTAGGTTGATGCTTACACGGTAGTTGTGTTTACGCTGAAATTTTTTGAGACTTTTAGCTGGTTGAAATGTCTTAGGATTAAATACGGCTCGCGGAGCTGGGCTCCACCAAAGGATAGGTTCGCCAGGCCCGTACCATGGAAAAATGCCATGACTATATGCATTGAGAATACGCGCAGGAGAAAGATCGCCACCAAAAGCCAGTAATCCGTTTGGATCATCAAGCGCTTCAAATGGTGAAGGGAATTCTATACTAGTAGTATCCAACTCTGTTAAGTATATAGTCATTGCTATCGCTTATAGATTTACATAGACCAAAGGTCGTTAGGAGTGTTGTCATGAAGAAATTGCTTTGGATTTTACTGTTTTTGCCTCTTATAGCAAATGCAGCCTATAACAGGAATCAAGCTCGACCGGTCAATGAGGTTGTGTATGGTGAGATTGATACCGTGCGTTATATCACTCAACAGGAGATTGTAGAGTCAAAAGCCAATGGTTGGGAAACGCTACTTGGCGCGGCTATTGGTGGTTTGATTGGTAATCAGTTTGGTGGCGGTACCGGTAAAGAAGTGGCGACAGCCGTCGGTGCTGTGGCGGGTGCAGGTATCGCAAGAAACAGAGCCAATACTCAATATCGAGTTGAGTACAAGCTTGTCGAGTTATTGGTAAAAACCGACGACAATAAGCTGATCAATATTATTCAAGATGTCGACAGCTCGATGCTTTTCTCTCGCGGTGATGACGTAAGAATTCTGTACTTCTCAGACGGTGTACGCGTTGATCTAGTGTACTAGTTTGAAATTACACTTCGTTTGTTGACTGATTGAGGTTTTTCTGGTCGATTTGCTCTGGAGTTCATCGGAAAAGTTCGTTAGTCTGCAATTACGAAGAATTATTCATCGCCTGAAAATAAATCGAATACGGTCAGTCAGGTGATACAAGGATTAAATAGATTTAATGGAAAGCCTTACGTTACAACCAATACAAAAAGTGAGTGGGGAAGTTAACCTACCTGGCTCAAAAAGTGTTTCTAACCGAGCGTTGCTACTTGCAGCACTTTCGAGTGGCAAAACACGCCTAACTAACCTTCTAGACAGTGACGATATTCGTCATATGCTGAATGCTTTAACTAAGCTAGGTGTTAGCTACCAACTGTCAGATGACAAAACGGTTTGTGAAGTTGAAGGTCTTGGTGGTGCATTCGCAAGCCAAGAAGCGTTAGAACTGTTTCTTGGTAACGCTGGTACTGCGATGCGTCCACTTGCCGCAGCACTATGTTTAGGTTCTGGTGAATACGTATTGACGGGTGAGCCGCGCATGAAAGAGCGCCCGATTGGCCACTTAGTGACGGCTCTACGAGAAGCTGGCGCTGACGTTGAATATCTAGAAAATGAAAACTACCCGCCATTAAAAATCAAAGGCACGGGCTTGAAGAGCGGTACCGTATCAATTGACGGTTCGATCTCTAGCCAATTCCTAACAGCTTTTCTAATGGCTGCACCTTTAGCTGAGGGCGAAATCACCATCAAGATCGAAGGTGAGCTAGTATCTAAACCTTACATCGACATTACTCTACATATCATGAAACAGTTCGGTGTTGATGTGATTAACAACGACTATCAAGAGTTCGTTATCCCAACTGGCCAGCAATACGTTGCGCCGGGAGATTTCCTTGTAGAAGGTGATGCCTCATCAGCATCTTACTTCCTAGCAGCAGCTGCGATTAAAGGCGGTGAGATCAAGGTAACGGGTATTGGTAAAAACAGTATCCAAGGTGATATTCAGTTTGCAGACGCACTCGAAAAAATGGGTGCTGAGATTGAGTGGGGCGACGATTACGTTATCTCTCGTGTTGGTCAGTTAAAAGGTATTGATATGGATTACAACCATATCCCTGATGCCGCGATGACGATTGCAACGACAGCTCTGTTTGCTGAAGGCACAACGGCGATTCGCAATGTATACAACTGGCGCGTAAAAGAGACCGATCGTCTTGCTGCGATGGCGACAGAATTACGTAAAGTGGGTGCGGAAGTGGAAGAGGGTGAAGATTACATCATTGTTCAGCCTGTTTCTGAGCTTAAACATGCGGCAATCGATACGTACGACGATCACCGAATGGCAATGTGTTTCTCTTTGGTGGCGCTGAGCGATACTCCTGTGACGATTAACGATCCAGGGTGTACGTCGAAGACTTTTCCAGACTACTTTGACAAGTTGAAAATGCTTAGCCAGTAGTACATTGGAAATCAAAAAAGCTTGCTCAAGGGCAAGCTTTTTATTTGGTAGTGTGGCTCTGTCTATGTCGATCTAATTGAAGCCACTTTTGTTAGAGCTCTATTTTTCTATTGGAGCGCTATTGTTGTAGCGTGAACTCTTTAGACAGGTGGTGCGCTAGGTACTTGAACATGTTGAATACTGCGGTGGTGTTTTCGGTCGGTAGACCATTGCTGTCCAAGAAGTATTCGCCTTTGAATACTAATACATCATCTTTCTCTGTAACGCTATCTGCGCGCATTCCCTCTATATAGTCAGCGTGAGATTGAATGACTTGGTTTGCGATAAGCAGAAGGTCGAACTCTGTGATTGCTTGTTTACTCATTGAGATTCTCTAATAACGATGGATAGATGGAGTTTAGAGCGACAGAGTAGAAATTCAATGACCTGACCCCAAGTCGAATAGGAGTTTTCGATTTTATGTTCGATATTTTGTGATTTATGACAAA
Source organism: Vibrio sp. D420a (assembly GCF_030248625.1). Lineage (NCBI taxonomy): Bacteria > Pseudomonadati > Pseudomonadota > Gammaproteobacteria > Vibrionales > Vibrionaceae > Vibrio > Vibrio sp. D420a. The sequence goes on from NZ_JAHGAN010000001.1 coordinate 125,779, forward strand.
AATAATTGAACAGGGCTCGCCATTGAAACATAGACAAGATTAGTATGACCCCCGTTTATATAAGAAGCTTGAAAAACAGGCGTTTTGAAGTACGGTTTGATTGTACTTTAGTCTCAAATCCTATTGTGCCCCTTTTCTCAACTGAGTCGCTGAATTGTCGAGCGATCAGATCCAATTTTGAAAAAAGCGGTTGATCTTCTTTTAATCTCGCACAATAGTAAAAAAAGAAGCAATGAATTTAGAATATCATGCGTAAAAGCCCACAGTTGATTTGTTGGTGCTGAAGCATCGTGATTAAGGACGTTAGTGTCAATATGGGTAAATCGCTCGTTATAGTGGAGTCGCCAGCCAAGGCAAAAACTATCAATAAATATCTTGGCAAAGACTTTGTCGTTAAGTCGAGTGTAGGTCACGTACGTGACTTACCAACGGCGGGACAAAGCACAGGCAAGAAGGCGGCTGCTGTTTCAACAAAGGGTATGAGCCCAGAAGAGAAAGCTCGTATCAAGAAAGAAAAAGATCGCAAAGCACTCATCAAGAAGATGGGTATCAACCCATATAAAGATTGGGAAGCGAACTATCAAGTTCTGCCAGGCAAAGAAAAAGTCGTGGCTGAACTCCAAAAGCTAGCTGAGAATGCAGACCATGTATATCTCGCAACCGATTTGGACCGCGAGGGAGAAGCTATCGCATGGCACCTTCGTGAGATCATCGGTGGCGATGAAGCGAGATATAAACGAGTAGTATTTAACGAGATCACTAAGAACGCGATTCAACAAGCGTTCGAAACTCCGGGTGAGCTCAATATTGATGGCGTAAACGCTCAACAAGCGCGTCGATTCATGGACCGTGTTGTAGGCTTCATGGTTTCGCCACTACTTTGGAAAAAAGTAGCACGTGGTCTTTCTGCAGGCCGTGTACAGTCGGTAGCTGTTAAGCTGCTGGTAGAGCGTGAGCGCGAGATCAATGCGTTCATTCCAGAAGAGTTCTGGGATATCCACGCTGATACGCAAACAGGCGACAAAACCGATTTCCGTCTTCAGGTCGCTCAGAAAGCAGGTGTTGCTTTCAAGCCTGAAAACGAAGAACAGACAAAAGCAGCACTGAGTATTCTAGAAAAAGCAGAATACGAAGTGTGCAAGCGTGAAGACCGCCCAACTAAGAGCAAACCTTCAGCACCTTATATTACGTCGACGCTACAACAAGCCGCGAGTACTCGCTTGGGTTATGGCGTTAAGAAGACGATGATGTTGGCTCAGCGACTCTATGAAGCGGGTTACATCACGTATATGCGTACTGACTCGACGAACTTGAGCTCAGAAGCTGTAGATATGGCGCGTGAGTACATTAACTCTGAGTTTGGTGATAAGTATTTACCAGCTAAACCACTTGTTTACGGCAGCAAAGAGGGCGCACAAGAGGCGCACGAAGCGATCCGCCCATCAAGTGTTGACGTTAAGTCTGAAGACCTAAAAGGCGTTGATGCTGACGCTCACAAACTGTACTCATTGATCTGGAATCAATTTGTCGCGTGTCAAATGACGCCTGCACAATACGATTCAACAACAATCAGTGTAAAAGCAGACGAGTACACTCTGAAAGCTAAAGGGCGTATCCTTAAGTTTGATGGTTGGACTCGTGTACAACGCCCTATGGGTAAGAACGATGACACTATCCTGCCATCGGTTGAGCTAGGCGATAAGCTTAAACTTGTGACGCTTGATCCTAAGCAGCACTTTACTAAGCCACCTGCACGTTACACTGAAGCAGCTTTGGTTAAAGAGCTTGAAAAACGTGGTATCGGTCGTCCATCGACTTACGCATCAATCATCTCAACGATCCAAGATCGTGGTTACGTGAAGGTTGAGCAGCGTCGTTTTTACGCTGAAAAGATGGGTGAGATTGTTACTGACCGTCTCGACCAGAGCTTTAACGACCTGATGAACTATGACTTTACTGCTCGTATGGAGCAGAAGTTAGACCAAATCGCGGAAGGCGAAGCGAACTGGAAAGGCGTTCTAGACAACTTCTTTACAGACTTTACCGGTGATCTCGAAAAAGCGGACCTTGATGAAGCGGCTGGCGGCATGAAGCCAAACCACATCGTAGAGACTGATATTGAGTGTCCTACGTGTGGCCGTAACATGGGTATTCGTACTGCTTCTACCGGTGTATTCCTTGGCTGTTCAGGTTATGCATTGCCACCAAAAGAGCGTTGTAAGACAACGATTAACCTTGGCGATGAAGAAGGCATTATCAATGTTCTTGAGGAAGACGTTGAAACTGCTGCACTGCGAGCTAAGAAGCGTTGTCCTATTTGTGAAACAGCGATGGACGCTTACCTGATCGATGACAAGCGTAAGATGCACGTTTGTGGTAACAACCCGAACTGTGATGGTTACGTTGTAGAGCACGGCGAGTTCAAAGTTAAAGGCTACGATGGTCCTGTTGTTGAATGTGACAAGTGTGGTTCAGATATGGTTCTGAAAAACGGTCGCTTCGGTAAATACATGGACTGTACCAACGACGATTGTAAGAACACACGTAAGATTCTGAAAAATGGTGAGGTTGCGCCACCGAAAGAAGACCCTGTTCACTTCCCTGAGCTTCCATGTGAAAACTCAGATGCGTACTTTGTACTGCGTGACGGTGCTTCTGGTCTATTTATGGCGGCAAGTAATTTCCCTAAATCACGTGAAACGCGTGCACCATTAGTGGAAGAGTTGGTTCGCTTTAAAGACCGCATTTCGCCGAAATTCCAATACCTGACGACAGCTCCTGTTGCTGACCCAGACGGTAAGCCGACAGTGGTTCGCTTTAGTCGTAAGACCAAAGAGAACTACGTACGAACCGAGGTCGACGGCAAACCTTCTGGTTGGACAGCGCTGTTTATTGACGGAAAATGGGAAGTCACAGATAAGCGCAAAAAGCCAAAAGAAAAATAGTGAGTAAAAAAGCAGCCTAGTTTGGCTGCTTTTTTTTGTGTTGAATATGAGTTTTTATGCAACACAGTGCAATAATTGTCTCAAGGCTGAAAAAATAATTCTTTTGAGGTATGAAATAATTTAGAAAAGAAAGTATGATTTCTTTGCGAGCGTTAACATTAATGTAACTAAATTAAAATATTGTAATTAGCAGATCAGTATTTTGATGTAGAAGGCATGTGTTTTCATTGTTAATGTAATGTTTCTGAAAGTCTGTGTAATGTGAGCTGCTTTGAGACTTAGAAAAGCAATCGTTTCACATACCACAGAATGGCATATTAAAAATTGAAATCGACTGAAAAGTCGATAACGTATATAAAACCAAGTGCAAAGCATAGTGCACATATAACAACGTTTGGCTTAGTATTTTGTCACTGAATATGAATGGATATGTACTAAGTGCCTAAAATAAGAGTTGGTGCTTACCCCCATAGGCTTACCCCTAAACTAAGTACCAACATCGACAAGCTATAAATATATGGAGAATAAAATGGCTGGTGTATTGGGAATGATTCTTGCTGGCGGTGAAGGCTCTCGTTTAAGACCTTTAACTGAATCTCGCAGCAAACCCTCGGTTCCATTCGGCGGAAGCTACCGCTTAATTGATTTTGCTTTAAACAATTTCGTAAACGCAGATCTTATGAAGATCTACGTTTTGACACAGTTTAAGTCGCAGTCACTATTCCACCACATGAAAAAAGGCTGGAATATCAGTGGGATAACAGATAGATTCATCGACCCAATTCCTGCGCAGATGCGTACGGGTAAGCGTTGGTATGAAGGTACGGCGGATGCGATTTATCAAAACCTTCGCTTCATGCAACTAGAAGAACCAGATCAAGTTTGTATCTTTGGTTCTGACCACATCTACAAAATGGACATTAAGCAAATGCTTGATTTCCATAAAGAGAAGAAAGCGGCGCTGACGGTTTCTGCTCTACGTATGCCTTTGGCTGAAGCATCAGAGTTCGGTGTTATCGAAGTTGATGCGGAAGGGCGTATGATCGGCTTTGAAGAGAAGCCTGCAAATCCTAAGTCAATCCCTGGCGACCCTGATTCGGCACTCGTTTCAATGGGTAACTATGTATTTGAAGCGAACGAACTGTTTGCAGAACTGGTAGAAGATGCAGATCGCGAAGGCTCATCTCATGACTTTGGCAAAGACATTATTCCAAACATGTTCCCACGTGGTGACGTGTTTGTTTATGACTTCAGCACAAACCGTATTACTGGTGAGAAAGAGGAAGTTTACTGGCGCGATGTGGGTACGATTGACGCTTACTGGCAGGCACACATGGACTTGCTAGAAAAAGATGCGCCATTCTCTCTATACAACCGTAAATGGCCTCTTCACACTTACTACCCGCCACTACCGCCGGCAACCTTTACAGATTCTGCAAACGGGCGAGTACAGATCATCGATAGCTTAGTATGTAACGGTAGTTACGTACGCGGCTCTCGAATCGAGAAGTGTGTACTTGGTTTCCGCAGTAATATTGCATCTGCTTGTGATATCAGCGAAAGTATCTTACTTGGTGACGTTAAAGTAGGTGAGGGCTGTGTTCTTCGCCGTGTTATCGTCGATAAAGATGCAGATATCGCACCGGGCACTCAAATCGGCGTGAATCTGAAAGAAGATAAAAAGCACTACCATGTTTCAGAAGATGGTGTTGTAGTAATCCCTAAAGGAGCACGAGTTGGTTACTAAGACTCTCTCGGTACTTTTTGTAGCGTCTGAAGTTGAAGGTTTAATTAAAAGTGGTGGCTTGGCTGATGTAGCCAAGGCACTGCCTAAAGCGTTACAAACACTCGAACAGGACGTTCGAGTTACCATCCCCGCATACAGCAAAATCCCGAATATCGAATCAGCTGAAGTTATCCTATCGACTGAGCTCGATCACTGGCCTCATACGGCTTATCAAGTTAAAAAGTTAAGCGTTGAAGGCGTTCAAGTCTTTGGTATTGAATGTCCACAATACTTTGATCGCCCAGAGATGTACGCTGAGAACAACCAAGCTTACGCTGACAATGGCGAAAGGTTCGCGTTTTTTAGCGCTGCTTGTTTAGACATGTTGCCAAAGCTTGGTTTCCAGCCGGATATTGTGCATGCCAACGATTGGCACACTGGCTTTGTTCCATACCTGTTGAAGTCTCGCTATCAAGAGCACGATTTTTTCAAAGAGATGCGCAGTGTTATTTCGATACACAATGCCGTCTTTAAGGGCGTGTTCTCTTATGATGAACTGCAGAACTTACCAGAAATGCACGGTCGATATGTGCCTGAAGCCGCAGTAAGTGACACCCATGTCACTATGCTAAAGGCTGGTGTGATGTGTGCAGATAAGATCAATGCCGTTAGCCCGACGTACGCTGAAGAGCTAAAAACAGAGCTTGGAAGCCACGGTATGGCGCGAGAGTTCCAACAACGTTCTGATGACCTGTTTGGTATTCTAAACGGCTGTGATTACGGTTCATGGAACCCAGAGACGGATGCTTATCTACCGCGCAAATACAAAGCAACGAAGCACAGTATGGCTCGAGGCAAATCCGCTTGTAAGCAAAAGCTGCAGCAAGAAGTTGGTTTACCTGAGTTTGATTGCGCCGTGTATGGCATGGTATGTCGCCTGACTAACCAGAAGGGTGTTCACTACTTAATTCCGATCATTGAAGAGTTCCTCAAGAATGAACTGCAAATCGTGATTGTGGGTACAGGTGATCCCGTATTAGCAAGCCAGCTTAAAGAGCTTTCCGCGCTGCATTCAGAGAAGTTTTCGTTTGTTGAAGCTTACAACAACGAGTTGGCTCACTTGGTTGAAGCCGGTTCAGACTTCTTCTTAATGCCATCTGAATTTGAGCCTTGTGGCTTAAATCAGATTTATAGCATGGCTTATGGCACTCTACCTATCGTTCGCTCAGTTGGCGGTTTAAAAGACAGCGTTAATCATTACGATGATAACCCTGAACTGGCCACAGGCTTTGCTTTTAGCGAGCCAACCCCTCAGGCTTTACTCTCGGTATTGCATCGCTCTCTGTTGCTTTATGCACAAAAACCTACAGAAGTTCGTCGCGTTCAGCTCTATGCAATGCAACAGAATTTTTGCTGGGAAGATGCTGCTAAATCCTATTTAGAGATGTATCACACTGCGTTGTAATTTGTGTACTTGAAAAGTAAGGTGTTCCATTGTGAACACCTTTTTTTGTTTTTAAAGTGTCACAGTTAGCGTTTAAATTAACTGTCGATCTCTCAATAGTTTCATATAACGCTTTGGGAGTAATTGTGGTTGAGCTATTCAGAACGCTGATAAGATGATTGACACTACTATCACTTAATCGGTTTAATAGCGTGCTATCATTACCAAGCATCTAGCAATGGTGCCCAAGCAAATAAGTAGAATTAAAGCGATAGGTATGTCTGAGAGTTTATTATTCCATAAAACATTCAATCACCCGACCAGTGATGAGTGGGTCGTTTTCGTCCACGGTGCTGGTGGGAGTTCGTCCATTTGGTTTAAGCAGATCAAAGCTTACAAACAGCACTTTAATTTGTTGCTGATTGACCTGCGAGGTCATGGCAAATCCGACAATCTATTAAAAGAGCTGATCAGTAACCGCTACACGTTCAAAGCGGTGACGCTCGATATTCTTAAAGTACTCGATCACCTAAAAATTCGTTCTGCGCATTTTGTTGGAATGTCCTTAGGAACCATTATCGTTCGAAATGTCGCTGAGTTGGCCGCAGAGCGTGTTCGCTCAATGGTACTCGGTGGTGCTGTAACGCGCTTGAATACGCGGTCTCAAGTCTTGGTCAAATTAGGTAACTTAAGTAAACATATTATCCCTTATATGTGGCTTTACAGCTTGTTTGCTTACATTGTTATGCCACAAAAGAGTCAGCGAGAGTCTAGACACCTTTTCATCCGCGAAGCGAAAAAGCTGTGTCAAAAGGAGTTTAAGCGCTGGTTTATTCTTACCGCTGACGTTAACCCGTTGATGCGTTACTTCAAAGAGCGAGAGCTACCTATTCCAACTTTGTATCTGATGGGAGAGCGCGACTACATGTTCATCAAGCCCGTTAAAGAGATGGTGGCGGCACATAAATCAAGTGAGCTGGTGGAAATTGCCAACTGTGGTCACGTTTGTAACGTGGAGCAACCAGAAGAGTTCAACCAGCGCTCTATTGAGTTTATTCAGAAGCAAATCAAATAATATGAGTGTGGCGAGCATCGTTCACTCGATCTAATGAGATACAAAAAACAGGAAGCGATTACGCTTCCTGTTTTTTAAGGACTCGTTTTTACAAAGCTTATGTTTCAGGACAAGGTGAACCACACTGCCAACAAGAACCAAACTGGGCTTCATTGACCTCGTGACACTGACTACAGCGCCACTCTTCATAGATGATGGAATCTTGTTGCTTCTTATAAGCATTGATGAGATTTAGTGCTGCTGTTGCATCAGAAGGCTCGTAGAGCCACACATATGGGTCTGTTTCTTCAGAGAAAGGGATTTCCCCCTTTAAACCAAACAATCCCTCCCCACGTACTTCACAGGCAATTTTTTCACTCTCTAGAAGCCCACATATTATGTGAGCCTCTGTTGGGTTTGCAGCACTGAATATCTTCATCAATTTTCCTTATCTATTCTGCGACTGGCGCAGAGCGAAACTTACCCATAATCCATTTTGCAGCGATTGGGAATACGCCAAGTAGTGCGAAAGAAAGCAGTACAGAAAGGGATACGATGCCTGATAGCGAGTCGATCTCTGCCAACTGAGTACCTGCGTTTAAGTAAACTGCAGTGCCAGGAAGCATCCCTAATTGGCTAGTCAAATAGTAGCGCCCTACAGAGATAGGTGTTAAGCCCATTAGTAAGTTAATTAAGAAAAATGGGAATACCGGAATCAAACGTAAAGAGAATAGGTAGAATGCACCATCTTTTTCTACGCCTTGATTAATAGTAGACAGCTTATCGCCAAACTTACCTTGCACCCAGTCACGCAGTAGAAAACGGCTACTCAAAAACGCTAGTGTTGCACCTATGGTACTTGCAAACGACACCAGTAATAAACTAGTCCAAAAGCCGAATAGCGCTGCCCCGAGCAGCGTAACTACAGCAGCGCCTGGAATAGAGAAAGCGGTAATCATGATATAGAGAATGAAGTAGGTTGCAGCTGCAACAACAAAGTTACTCTCTATGTAGTCGTTAAGAAGTGCCTGCTGAGCTTTGGCATTTTCAAGCGTCAAGTATTGACCAAAGTTAACGGCTAGTAACACTATCGTGGCAACTAAAATTATGCCTAAAATCATTTTCTTACTCATGGGAGCGTCCCTTAATCTTTTGCTTATAGTTAGTATAGTTAGACAGGAGAAGGAAAGATTAACTTTCAAAAGAAAATAAAAAAAGCCACATTAATGTGGCTTTTTACAATTAAGTGATTTGGACCTAATTAATAGAACTAATGAGCTCGTCGCGTCGCTGCTGAGGTATCACCGACCAATGAGTGCCGTTGATTGCACCTTCAAGCGCCCAAAGTAATTCTAAGCTAACACTTGATGAATGAGATTCTTTAATGGCTTTGTATGCATTAACAGAACCTGACTCATACAAGCTCTCAACGGTATCGATCCCTGCTTTTTTCAACATACGCTCTGTGGCAAGTCGAAGGTTTGGCAAATCTTTCAATCGAGTCGGTTTCGCCGATGATTGGATTTGTTTCTCTTCTTTAGCACAGTTAAGGGAAGCTTTTGCCAGCTCGATAATACGTTCTTGAGTATGCCAGAGGTCTTCTGGGAGGGCAAAATACTTAGTAACGACTGGGAATCCACGCTTTTTGTAAACGTAAGGTTCGAAGCCCTGTTGTTCAAATTGTGAAGTAGTATTCTTATCAGCTCGAATGTGCAACTGATTGTTTACGACCAATGCAAACATGGTGTCATCGGCAAAAAGGCCGAAACCGCCAAACATTGAGCGTGACTTTATCTTTCCAAGTGGCTCAAATAACTTCATTGAGTCCTTGAGTATCGGTTTATCCATATTGTTTATCTCGGTGTATTTGAATTACGCCACCAAATAAGCAGGTCCGAGAGATTAGCAAAATGTCGCAATAAAATTGTCAATAAGCCGTAAATTACTACTAAAGGTAGGAAATACTGCATTTTGCCATCGGTAACCCCGCTACCATACCAATAATGGGTTAGGCCGGAGGCTTTGCGTCTCACCCTTTCAAGTGATTTGCCCTGTGCGTGACTGTATAATCAAGAATAAAGTTTTTTGTTGAATGAGGTTCACACTTGTTATTCTAAAATGTGATCTTAATTCAGTTAATTGTTGCTTTCATATGCAACTGGGTTTTTATTTTTGACAAATAAAAAAAACGCACCAAACGGTGCGTTTTATTAGATTTTTCTAAAGTTTACGTTATTTTAACGTTTTTACTGTCGCACGCTCAATGATCTCTGGATGCATCTCGAACACGCGTTTTTCGTGCTCTTTGTCTTTGATACGTTCTAGCAGGATTTCGAACGCGTTCTTACCGACACGACGTTTTGGTTGGTGAACAGTCGTCAACGGCGGTGAGAAGTACTCTGCCAACTCAATATTGTCGTAACCAATCACTGAAATATCTTCAGGGATCTTAATACCTTGCTGTTGTAGGCGGCTCATAAGACCAAGCGCCATCGTATCGTTAAAACAGAATACCGCGGTAGGGCGATTTTCCATTGCAGCGATTTTATCTGCTGCGATAACAGCCGTATCACACTCGAAGTTACCTTCAAGGATTAGGTTGTCATCGGCTTGAATGTCTGCCTCTGCCAGTGCTCGACGGTAACCAGCTATACGTTCGACACACGCCGCTTTATCTAAGTGACCACTTAGACATGCAATACGTTCATGTCCACGTTCAACTAAATATTTAGTCGCTAGGTAGCCACCTTCTTCAGAGTTGTCGATGATCTTGTCTGCTTGTGAACTTTCAGGACCCCAATCCATAACAACTTTTGGAATGTCTGCATGACGGTCAAGCATTTCACGAAGTTCTTCTGTTAGGTCAGAACACATTACTAAGATGCCATCTACACGCTTTTCAGCAAGCATTCGGATGTAGTCACGTTGCTTCTCGTAGATACCACCGGTGTTACATAGAATCAGCGTATAGCCCTGACGGTAACAGTAACTTTCCACACCGTCGATCACTTCAGAGAAGAATAGGTTAGTTGATTGAGTTACTAACATACCGATTGTGCGCGTAGAGTTACATTTCAAACTACGAGCAACGGCACTTGGTGCATAATTTAATTCGTCTACGGCTTTGTTTACTTTTTCTTGAGTCGCTTCTGCTACGAAACGTGTCTTGTTGATCACGTGAGAAACGGTGGTTGTTGATACGCCGGCTAAGCGAGCGACATCTTTTATAGTTGCCATGGCTTTATCCTATTGATAGCTACTTCCTCAGCAGTACGGAGCAAGTAGCCGTTTTAAGCTACCAGAACAAGAGCTTAGAATGTGTAGGGCTCTCTCGGTACTAAAGTGCTAAAAAACAAAAAACCGCTAATGAGAGCGGTTTGTCTTAACACCGAAATGCTCTTAGCTAATTTAAAGCATAGCATTTCGAGAATGTTTCATATTTTATCGTTTGCGGTCACAATTTTAGACTGACTAGAAAATACTCGCAATAAAATTCACCCAGAAATCTGGGTGAATTGTCACATTCTACCTAAATTGTGCCTTTAGTCATTAGTGAATTTATTCACCAGCCAAATATTGCGCATCAAGTTTACAGAAAGCGGCTAGCAATTCTGCAACACAAGCGTAAAAACCAAACTCATCAAATTCACGGCATTTCGTTGCAAATTGTGGAACCCAGCTGAGAAGTTGTTGTTCAACAAATTCATGCTGTGCAGTGAAAGCTGCTTCTAATTCTTGCTCACTCTCGAGATCGTTTGAACGAATGATAATGTTGCCGAGGAAATCCAACTCGATAGCCAGGTGGTCAGCAGGCTCTTTTAGGTCTTGGTTTACGGCGATACCGTAAGACGCCATGATGGCTTCCATGTCTTGAGCTGGCTTGGCGTTTAGCAGGCCGCTCTTGTCTAAGTAAATAGAAGCGTACGGTAAAGCACCGTATTTGTCTGACTTAAGGAACAATTCGCAAAAATCTGACGAAAGCTCCAATTGAGCGTCTTCACGATTCTGCAGTCGGTTAAGTGCATCTACTAGGTTATTGATTGCTGGCTTAAGCGTCTCATTGTCGCCAAGACCAGTTAAAAACGAACGAATCTCAACCGAGTGGTAGTTATCCAGTTCTTCTTGAGTCAGCTCTTTTGCGAACAGGCTCGATAGCCACCAGTAGATTTCAGCTCGTTGTTCATTGAACGCTTTCGTTTCTTTCATCTCAATAATCCTAATATCGTCTTTCGTAATATCTGCGGTACGAAGGCTTGCTAACGGTTGTATTTGCTAATTGCAAAGTCACTCGTTAGTAGTAATGCCTATATTGAATTGCGATGGAGGTTAAATAGCAAGGTTTAAGATTGTCTTGTATCAAAAAAAATTCAGGTTTCTGGCTTTTATCTTGCGTACTACTAGAATTGTTACTAGTTATGAATAGAATAGTCACTGAAACTATTAAATAAGAAAAGTGGTGTAGATGAGCTATCACGTATTAGTCGTTGAAGATGATGTGGTAACCCGTAGTAAGCTGGTTGGATATTTCCAGAATGAGGGTTACACAGTAAGCGAAGCAGAAAGCGGCGCTCAAATGAGAAACGTTTTAGAAGAGAATAACGTTGACCTCATTATGCTGGACATCAACTTACCAGGCGAAGATGGATTGATGCTAACTCGCGAATTACGCAGTCAATCAGACATTGGGATTATTTTAGTTACTGGACGCACGGATAGCATCGACAAAATTGTAGGCCTAGAGATGGGCGCAGATGATTATGTTACCAAACCATTCGAACTTCGCGAGTTATTGGTTCGAGTGAAAAACCTACTTTGGCGAATCTCTGCTGCTCGCAAGTCACCAGCAGGTGCGGCGGAGCAGGCAGAAGACGAATCTATCGTTCGTTTTGGTGAGTGGACATTTGATATTCCACGCCGCGCACTGAGCAAAAACGGTGAGCCAGTGAAATTAACCAAAGCAGAATATGAGCTATTGGTTGCGCTGTCTTCATACCCGAACCAAGTATTAAGCCGTGAGCGAATCTTAAATATGATTAGCCACCGTGTTGATGCGCCAAACGACCGTACCATTGACGTATTGATTCGTCGTATGCGTGCCAAGATGGAGTTTGATCCGAAGAACCCTCAAATCTTTGTGACGGTTCATGGTGAAGGTTACATGTTTGCTGGCGATTAACGCTCAGAATTAAAATGCTCAACAAGCGAAATTGAAAAAGCCGAGATATTCAGTATCTCGGCTTTTTGTTTATGGAATCAGCTTGAAAAGAACATAGGCCATTAGTAATGGTCATTCATGTTATACAGCATTAGTGTGCTGGCTGTGCGCCGCTCGTTGGTATTGCACCAGAGGTTGTAGAATTCTCTTCTTCAAGCATCGATGGCTCAGAGATTACAACTGGCTCATCCATTTCAGAACTTTGGTTATCTAGCCAGTCGCGCAGTGATTGCCAAACTAAGCCCATCGTTTCGTGCCAGTAGCGCTCGGTTTGCTCCAAGTAAATTGCTTTTGGCATGTACTTGTTCCAAGGCTGCTCAATGCCTTCTTGAGCTAAGAAATTGGTTGGCGCAGGAATTGGTTTAATACCCGCGTCATGGAACTCGTTAAGAGCACGCTGCATATGGCTTGCAGAAGTCACCAAAACCATTCGCTTGTTTTTTACAAACGCTGCAGCCTGACGTGCTTCTTCCCACGTATCTTTGGCTGTCTCAAGCAAGATAATGTCAGGTTTGGCTACGCCTAAAGCTAGGGCAACCTTGGCCATCATACGTGCGTTACTAACTTCAGTGCCACCACCATAGCCAGACAGGATTAACTTAGCTCCCGGGTAGATTCGTTGAATGCGAATACCTTCACTTAGTCTCATTAGGCCAGTTCGGCTAAGTTCAGACGTTGGTGGGATTTGGTCATCCACCACATGGCCGCTACCCAATACCATCACGTAATCGACAGGTTCATTAGTCGGTAAGAATGCGGTGTATTGGCGTTCCATTGGCATAAGAAGTTGGCTAGAAACGGGTTGGAACGCGATAAGGAAAATGCCACATAATGCAGACAGCGTGATAAGGCACCCTGTTTTACGTTTTGTAGTGAACATAACAAGGGCTAAGCCCAGAAAAGCGAGAATTAACATTGCTGGCAGTGGCATCAACAGTGAAGACACTACTTTTTTCAGCTCAAACATATCCGAATAGTCCGAAAAAACATCACTTAGTACTAAAAAGAGACATCGCCTCTTTATTCCTGAAATTCCTGTGACAGAATAGCAGGCACGATAGGACATGATAACTCAAGTAGCTGTGACTGAAGACCGTAATTTCGACGATATTGCCCACAAATTTGCAAAAAATATTTACGGCTCTGACAAAGGAGAGATCCGTCAGATCATCGTATGGGAAGATTTAGAGCAAGCGTTAAGCACATTCAAAACCGATGAATCACCTTTGCATATTCTGGATGCAGGAGGTGGTTTAGCTCAGATGTCGCAAAAGATAGCTGGCTTGGGGCACAAAGTGTCGCTGTGTGATCTTTCTTCTGAAATGTTGAAATTGGCACAGCAAGATATTGATAAAGCCGGCTTGCTTGAACAGTATCGATTCATTCACTCTCCGGTTCAAAACATTGCACAGCATATGGATGAGCCCGTGGACATGGTGATGTTTCATGCCGTGATGGAGTGGTTAGCCGATCCAAAAGAGGCTTTGGATATCCTGCTTAAGCAAGTTAAACCGGGTGGCGTGGCATCAATTATGTTTTACAACCATCACGGATTAGTCCTTAAAAATGTGATTTGTGGCAATATTCCTCATGTATTAAATGGGATGCCACATCGAAAACGGTTTAAGCTGCAACCCCAAAAAGGTTTGAAGCCTGAAGAAGTCTATCAATGGATAGAAGAGGCGGGTCTTGAGATTAAAGGAAAGTCGGGTATTCGCTCGTTTAGCGATTACATAGGTAACATGGAATACATGGGCGACTATCAATTCGAAGACGTGCTTGAGCTTGAGAAGCAGCTATGTCGCCAAGAGCCTTACCTCTCTTTAGGTCGTTATATTCACGTTTGGGCGCAAAAACCAGAATAAAAAAGCGGAGAATGTGGTACAAGAGTTGCCATCGCATTCCTAGGCTACAGTCTATAACCTGCTAGCCCGCGTTATAAAGAAAAGGCGTAACATCGACATCTGCTCGGTGTTACAAAGAACAGTAACAGGAACCACAATGAGTGAAATGACTCAAACTGCCGAAGAGCAGCCAATTGATGAGTTGGTGGGCTGGGTCAAGCAGCATGATTTTTCATTAAATTTGCCGCCTGAGCGATTGGCATTTCTAATTGCTATCGCAGTACTAAGCAACGAAAGGTTCGATGAAGAGTTAGGTGAGGGTGAACTGCACGACGCGTTTACCATTGTCACTCGTCTGTTCGAAGATACCGGCGAAGCCTCAGCGTTTCGTGCAAACAACGCAATCAATGAACTGGTAAAACAGAAATTGATTAGCCGTTTTACCAGCGAGATTACCGATGGTGCGAGCATTTATCGTCTATCGCCGCTCGCAATTGGTATTTCAGATTACTACCTACGCCACCGCCAATTCTCGAAGTTGAAACTATCGATTCAGCTATCGATGGTTGCTGACGAGATGGCGAAGGCCATTGAAGCCGCACAAAAAGGCGGAACGCCGGGTCACTGGCGTAAAAACGTTTATGGCGTCCTAAAATACTCAGTTGGTGAGATCTTTGACCAAATCGATCTTAACCAACGTGTAATGGATGAGCAGCAACAGACTGTTAAACAGCAGATTGCGGACCTTCTTAACAAAGATTGGCGTGAAGCGATCAATAACTGTGAAGCTCTGTTATCTGAAACCTCCGCAACGTTAAAAGAGCTTCAAGATACCTTACAAGCGGCTGGTGATGAGCTACAAACACAGATTCTTGATATCCAAGAGATTGTTTATGGTGACGACGAGCTAGAGTTCGTTGGTGAAACCCTTTTCGGTCTACAAATGAAGCTAGACAGAATCACAAGTTGGGGCCAGCAAGCCATTGATCTATGGATCGGTTACGATCGCCACGTACATAAGTTTATTCGTACTGCCATCGATATGGATAAGAACCGAGCGTTCAGCCAACGACTGCGTCAGTCGGTAACCGATTATTTTGATGCACCGTGGCTCTTGACGTATGCCGATGCTGAGAAGCTCACAGACCTACGTGATGAGGCTCTAGTGCTTCGTGACGATGAGGTAATGGGTCAAGCGCCACTCGATGTAGAGTACGAAGAATTTGAACAAGTGAACGATTACCTCTCAGACAGAATTGCTGAGATGTTGAAGGTTCACAAACAGCAAGGGACGCCAATCGACCTTGGCCTAATACTGCGAGATTACCTTGCAGAGCACCCTCGCACACACCATTTTGATTTAGCCAGAATTGTTGTCGACCAAGCGGTGCGCTTAGGTTACTCAGAGTCTGACTATCAGGCGATTCAGCCTGATTGGCAGGCAATCAACGATTTCGGTGCAAAGGTACAAGCAAATGTCATTAACAAGTACTGATGATTACATGCCAGAGAAACTGGTAAAAGCGATTGCGAACCCACTGTTCCCAGCGCTTGATAGCATGCTACGTTCAGGTAAGCATATTTCAACAGAAGATCTAGATAATCACGCACTGTTGTCGGACTTCGAACTGGAACTTCAACAGTTTTATCAACGCTACAATACCGAGTTGGTCAAAGCGCCAGAGGGCTTCTTCTACCTACGTCCTCGTTCAACCTCGTTGATTGGTCGAAGTGTACTATCAGAGCTCGATATGCTGGTGGGTAAAGTGTTGTGTTTCCTTTACCTAAGCCCAGAGCGCCTAGCTCACGAAGGTATCTTCACCAACCAAGAGCTGTTCGAAGAGTTGATGGCTCTTGCTGATGAAAAGAAACTGATGAAGCTGGCAACCAACCGTGCTTCTGGTTCTGATTTAGACAAAGAGAAACTTTTCGAAAAAGTGAGAACCTCTCTACGTCGTCTACGCCGTATCGGTATGCTTATCTCCATCGGTGAAACAGGTAAATTCCGTATTAGTGAGGCGGTATTCCGCTTTGGTGCAGACGTACGCGTTGGTGACGATATGCGCGAAGCACAACTGCGCCTAATCCGTGACGGTGAAGCCGTGGTTCATACTCAAGAACCAAACCAAGGTAGCTTGCTTAACGAAGAGCAAGAAGAGACAGAACAAGATGCTCAACAAGACATTTTCGGTGACGAAATTATGAGCAACGAACAGACAAAAGAAGAAGGTGAAGCATGATTGAAAGAGGTAAGTATCAATCGCTAACCATGGTTAACTGGAACGGCTTCTTCGCACGTACTTTTGACATCGATGGTTTGGTGACAACCCTTTCTGGCGGTAACGGTGCGGGTAAATCGACTACGATGGCTGCGTTTATTACGGCGTTGATCCCTGACCAAACCCTGCTTCATTTCCGAAACACAACGGAAGCGGGTAGCTCACAGTCATCTCGTGATAAAGGCTTATACGGTAAGCTACAACCGGGTGCGTGTTATGCCGCTCTTGATGTGGTTAACTCGCGAAATCAGCGCCTATTGTTTGCGGTTAAGCTTCAACAAGTAGCTGGTCGTGACAAAAAAGTAGACATCAAGCCGTTCTTAATTCAAGGCCTTCCAAGCCATGTGAAGCCAACGGATGTACTGATTGAAAACGTATCGGACAGCCATGCGCGCGTATGTCAGCTTAATAATGTAAAAGCAGCGGTTGCTCAGTACGAAGGTGCTCACTTTAAAGCGTTCTCTTCTATCGTTGATTACCATGCTCAAATGTTCGAGTTTGGTGTTGTGCCTAAGAAGCTGCGTAACAGTGGCGACCGTTCTAAGTTCTACCGTCTGATTGAAGCATCTCTGTACGGTGGTATCTCAAGTGCAATTACGCGTTCATTACGTGATTACCTATTGCCACAAAACGGTGGCGTAAAGAAAGCCTTCCAAGATATGGAATCGGCGCTACGCGAAAACCGAATGACACTAGAAGCGATCAAGACAACACAGTCGGATCGTGATTTGTTCAAACACTTGATCACAGAGTCAACTAATTACGTGGCAGCAGACTACATGCGCCATGCGAACGATCGTCGCAATAAGCTTGATCAGACGATGAAACTACGTGGTGAGCTGTTCGGCTCTCGTGAAACCTTGCTTGAACAGAATAACTTGCTTAATCGCGTGCAAGAAGAGCTTGAGCTGCTAGTTGAACAAGAATCTTCGCTTGAACAAGATTACCAAGCGGCTTCAGACCATCTACAACTTGTACAAACAGCGTTGCGCCAACAAGAGAAGATTGAGCGTTACAGCGAAGATCTTGAAGAGCTTAGCGAGCGTCTAGAAGAGCAGATGATGGTCGTTGAAGAGGCGCAAGAGCGCGTTCTTCTTGCGGAAGAGCAGGCGACCATTACTGAAGAAGAAGTGGATAGCCTGAAAACCCAGCTTGCGGATTACCAACAAGCCCTAGACGTTCAGCAGACTCGTGCCTTGCAGTACCAACAAGCGGTACAAGCGTTGGAGAAAACCAAACAGTTATTGGATGATGAGTCTATTACTGCGGAAGGCGCATTGACGCTGGTTTCTGACCTTAAGACGCAAGAAGAACAGAGCACGCAACACCTTTTAGCAACGAAACATAAATTGGATATGTCGTCAGCGGCGTCTGCTCAGTTTGAAAAAGCACTGTCTCTCGTAAAAAGCATTGTAGGTGCGGTAGAGCGTAGTGAAGCATCACAAGCGGCTAAACAAGCGCTTGATAAAGGTCGCAACGCAAAACACATTGTTGAAAACGAACAGCAATGGCGAGCTCAGCATCGTGATATGGCTCGTGATGTGGCGCAACAGCGTCAAGCAAAAGAGCTGGCTGAAGAGTACCAGAAGCAACACAACACTCAGCTGAATGATGAAGCGGTCTTTGAAGAAGAACGTGAACGTCATGCAATGCAGATCGAAACGCTTGAGTATGCTCAAGAAGAGTTGCGTGAAGCGAAGAGTGAAAAGCGTCGTGTACAGCATAACCACGATCAAGAGATTCAAAAGCTTGAAGCGATTGCACCTGCGTGGATTACAGCAAACGACGCACTAGATAGTCTTCGTGAGCAAACGAATGCTGAACTTGAAGATAGCCAAGCTGTGATGACTCAAATGCAGCAAGTGCTTGAAGATGAAAAAGCACAGTCTGTCGCGAAAGATCAATTGGCAAAACGTCGCAGTGAACTCGAACTTGAGATTGAGCGTCTGGCTTCACCTGGTGGTTCAAACGATCCTCGTTTGAAAGGCCTAGCAGATACTCTAGGCGGCGTACTTCTGTCAGAGATCTACGATGATATTACGATCGACGACGCACCATACTTCAGCGCAATGTACGGTCCTGCTCGTCACGCGATCGTGGTATCGGATCTTGACGGTATTAAAGAGAAGCTGGTGGATCTTGAAGACTGTCCAGAGGATCTTTACATCCTTGAGGGTGACGTTGACGCATTCGACGACAGTTCATTCAATGCCGATGAACTCGAAGGTGCAGTGTGCGTTCAGTTAAATGATCGCCAAATGCGCTACTCACGCTTCCCAGATATCCCGTTGTTTGGTCGTGCGGCACGTGAACAGCGTCTAGAGAAGCTGCGCGAAGAGCGTGATGTGGTCGTTGAAAACCATGCGAAAGCTGCCTTTGACTCTCAGAAGCTAAATCGTCTGTACCAAGCGTTTAATACGTTTGTTGCGAAACACCTGCATGTAGCATTCAATGCTGATCCTGAGCAGGCGTTGGCATCGGTACGTGATAAGCGTAACCAAATTGTTCGTGCCCTAGCTGAGTTGGATGCGAAAGAGCAGCAGCAACGTAGTCAGCTTGCACAGAGCAAACAAGCATTAGCTGCTTTAGACAAGCTAGCACCTATGGTTCGTATTTTAGAAGACGAAACATTAGCAGAGCGCTTGGCTGAGCTAGAAGCGCAACTGGAGCGTTTAGGTGAAGCGAAATCTTACCTGAGCAATCACGGTAAAGCGCTGCAAAACCTAGAGAAAATCGTAACTGCCCTAGATACAGACCCAGAGCTGTTTGATGCACTG
The DNA here is from genome assembly GCF_030248625.1 of Vibrio sp. D420a. Classification (NCBI taxonomy): domain Bacteria; kingdom Pseudomonadati; phylum Pseudomonadota; class Gammaproteobacteria; order Vibrionales; family Vibrionaceae; genus Vibrio; species Vibrio sp. D420a. Next base: position 145,063 of record NZ_JAHGAN010000001.1, read on the forward strand.
GAAGCGGAATACAAGCAAGCAGACCAAGCACTGCAAGCCTTGAAGGCGAAGGTGTTTGCACTGTCTGATCTGATTGAACGTCGTCACTATTTTGCTTACTCAGACTCAGTAGATTTGCTGAACAAGAGCAGCGAATTGAGCGAGCAGCTAAAAGCGAAACTGGTTCAGGCTGAACAAGCACGTGCTAAAGGTCGTGATGGCTTGAAGCAAGCTCGTGAGCAAATGAACCAATACAACCAAGTATTGGCGGCTCTGAAGAGTTCACATCAAGCGAAACTAGAAACGGTTCAAGAGTTCAAACAAGAACTTCAAGAGTACGGTGTGAATGCCGACGAAGGTGCTCAAGAGCGCGCTGTTCGTCGTCGTGATGAACTGCAAGAGCGTTTGCATACGTCACGTAGTCGTAAGAGCGAATACGAGCGCACCATCACTTCAACTGAGCTTGAGATGAAGTCTCTGGCTAAGCGTCTGAAGAAGGTACAGAAAGAGTACGTTGAGCTGCGTACTTTTGTGGTTGCAGCAAAAGCGGGTTGGTGTTCAGTACTTCGTTTGGCTCGTGAAAACGACGTTGAGCGTCGTCTACACAAGCGTGAGCTGGCTTACCTGTCGGCTGGTGAACTGCGTTCTATGTCGGATAAATCTTTGGGTGCACTGCGTTTAGCTGTTGCCGATAATGATGATCTGCGTGATGCACTACGTCTGTCGGAAGACAATGCGCACCCAGAGCGTAAGGTTCTATTCTACATCGCTGTGTACCAACACCTACGTGAGCGTATCCGTCAAGACATTATCCATACTGATGATCCAGTAGAAGCGATCGAAGAGATGGAAGTAGAGCTTGCGCGACTTACAGAAGAGCTAACACAACGTGAAAACCGCCTAGCGATCAGCTCTGAGTCGGTAGCAAGCATCATTAAGAAGACGATTCAGCGTGAGCAGAACCGAATTCGAATGCTTAACCAAGGCCTATCGAACATCTACTTCGGTCAGGTTAAGGGCGTGCGCTTGAATGTGAAGATCCGTGAGAGTCATGAGATCTTGCTGACTGGTCTTGCTTCTCAACAGGAGCAGCACAAAGATCTGTTTGAAAGCTCTCGCTTTACCTTCTCTGAAGCAATGGCGAAGCTGTTCCAGCGCGTGAACCCACATATCGATATGGGCCAACGCTCACCACAAGTACTAGGTGAAGAGCTGCTTGATTACCGTAACTACCTAGAGCTAAGCGTTGAAGTAAACCGTGGTTCAGATGGTTGGTTACAAGCGGAGTCAGGCGCGCTATCAACAGGTGAGGCGATCGGTACCGGTCAATCTATCTTATTGATGGTTGTTCAAAGCTGGGAAGAAGAGTCACGTCGCCTGCGCAGCAAAGATATTGTTCCATGTCGCCTGCTGTTCTTGGATGAGGCAGCGCGTCTGGATGCGAAGTCTATCTCTACTCTGTTTGAGCTGTGTGACCGTCTTGGCATGCAACTTCTAATTGCAGCGCCGGAGAATATCAGTCCAGAAAAGGGTACAACCTACAAACTTGTTCGTAAGGTATTTAAAGATCACGAACACGTACACGTTGTAGGATTGCGCGGCTTTGCTCAAAACAGAACAGAGTTACCAGTTCAAGAACTGATAGAAGAAGCGTAACAAGCGCGAGTGAATAGCAAATAATAGATAACTAAGCCCCTTTTCGAAGGGGCTTTTTTGTGTCCGAAATAGCCCTCACTAAATCCCTTTATACTTTATGGTTAATATCAATGGAACGAGTTTGCGGTCACACGCACAAAACCACAAATAATGTATGGTAATAGTAACCATGATGAAATATTAATAATATTGTATTACTTAATTGTTCATTTAGATGCTGTGTAAGGAAGGTTCACTATGATTCAGATTGTGATTGACGGTAAATACCGCATTGTCGAGCAGGGGCAAACTGTGCTCGAGGCTGCGAATACATGTGGTGTTGATATTCCATCGCTGTGTGGATTGAACCGCTCTGGAGAAAAGATACCTTGTGACCTATGCGTTGTTGAGGTTGAAAGTGGAGGAATGCAACGAGCCTGTGAACTGGACGTCTACCAAGGTTTAACCGTTAACACGCAATCTGAGCAAATCAGTCAACATCGCCATCGCGCGCTAAATCGAATCATGTCTGATCATTATGCTGATTGTGAAGCACCTTGTCAGACGGCTTGTCCCGCTGGCGTTGACATCCAATCCTACCTGCATCACATCGCACAAAACGACTCGTTGAAGGCGATAGAGGTCATCAAACAAACCTTACCTATGCCATTGTCGATTGGCCGCGTATGCCCAGCTTTCTGTGAAACTGAATGTCGCCGCAACTTAGTTGACGACTCAATTGCGATACGTCAGTTAAAGCGCCACGCTGCGGATATCGATTTAGAAGCGCAAGAAAGCTACACGCCACCTAAGAAACCGGACAATGGAAAGCGGGTCGCGATTGTGGGAGGTGGGCCGGGTGGGTTGACGGCTGGCTACTATTTGGCGAATGAGGGCTATCAAGTTGTTGTCTATGAGTCGATGCCTAAAGCTGGTGGCTGGTTGCGTTATGGTATTCCTGAGTATCGTCTACCAAAGTCAATTCTAGACAAAGAAATTGAGTTGATGTGCCGTAACGGAATGGTGATTGAATGCGATAAGAAGCTTGGTGAAGACTTTTCGCTGTCGAGTCTATCGCAAGACTTTGATGCGGTTTGTTTAGCCGTTGGGGCTTCCAGTGCAGTAGAGATGAATTATGCGGGTAGCGATTTAGAGGGTTGTTACCTCGGTGTCGACTATCTGAAGGATTACGTCACTGATCAACAATATACAACAGGCAAAAAAGTAGCGGTCATCGGTGGCGGTAACACCGCGATAGACTGTGCTAGAACGGCGGTCAGAGCAGGGGCTGAGACAACACTGATTTATCGTCGGACTCGAGACGAGATGCCAGCCGAAGATTACGAAATCGAAGAAGCTGAACACGAGGGCGTTAAATTCCACTTTCTGACCAACCCTGCGGAAAATATTGCAGACGACAATGGTCGCGTTAAAGCGATTCGTTTAGAGCGAATGGAACTCGGGGCACCAGATGCTTCAGGACGACGAAGCCCGAAAGCAACCGGAGAGTTTTTCACAGAAGTATTCGACACTGTGATTGCAGCGGTATCCCAAAAGCCAGACTTGAGCTTCATGACTGATGAGTCTTTAGAAATTCCACTCACTCGTTGGAATACTGCTGATGCCAACCCAGATACCATGCACACAGGGGTAGGCAATATCTTCAGTATCGGCGATTTTAGACGTGGACCAGCAACAGCGGTTGAGGCTGTTGGAGATGGTCGTATTGTTGCTCAGGCGATAGACCGTTTCTTTAGCGGCACTATGACACAGTTACCAGTGAAGCCTTTCAATTCACGCAAAGAGAAGCAATTAAAAGCAGTTGAACGGCAACAATATCAAGCGATTCAAAGTGTCGCCCGAAAGATTATGCCTGAGCTAAGCGCAGAGCAGCGTGAACAAAGCTTCGATGAAGTTGAACTCGGTTTCACCAACGCTGATGCGATTGAAGAAGCGCAACGTTGTCTAGAGTGTGGTTGCCAAGCGAACACTCAGTGTGACCTGCGAGACTACGCGACAGAATACCAAGCTGTGCAAACATTCAATGATTATAAGGTCGATGTTACGGATGATGCGGTCTGGCAAGCAGTAAAAGCTAAGCAAGGGAATAGTAGCCAGCAACCACGACATAAGTTTGAAGTGGATGCGAGTTCAGAGTTCATCGTCTTTGATGCCAATCGATGTATCAGCTGTGGTCAGTGCATTCAAGCGTGTAGAGAGCAGAATGTTCATGGTGTCTTAAGCTTCATGTGTGCACAAAATGGGAAGCCAAGCTCTAGGCCTGAACTTAGACCGAATTTTGGTCCAAATCAGACGCTAATGGGCGACTCTAATTGCGTTCAGTGTGGCGCTTGTGTCCAAGCGTGCCCGACGGGAGCAATGGTGGATGCGAGATACAAACAGCAAGGCTCTGTTGAGCAACTACAAAAAGTCGATACTATCTGCACCTATTGTGGTGTGGGTTGCAAGCTCACTATGCATGTTGACGAATCGGTGAATAAGATTCGTTATGTGGAAGGCGCTAACTCGCCAGTCAATGAAGGCATGTTATGTGTTAAAGGTCGTTTCGGGTTTGATTTCGTCGGTAGTGACGAGCGACTTACGACACCTTTGATTCGTAAAGATGGTTGGCTACAACCTGCTAGCTGGGAGGAAGCTATTCGTTTGGTTGCCGATAAGTTTTCCGCTATTAAGAAAGGTGTTGGCAGTCAGGCGCTAGCGGGCTTCTCTTCAGCAAAAACCACTAATGAGGACAACTACGCTTTTCAAAAATTCATCCGTCGAGAGCTGGGGACAAACAACGTCGATCATTGTGCACGCCTTTGCCACGCCTCCACAGTCACCGGGCTTGAGGCGTCACTGGGCAGCGGTGCGATGACCAATGATATTCCGAGTATCAAACACTCCGATGTTATCTTTATTATCGGCTCGGATACCACATCGGCACACCCGATCATTGGCTCTCACATTAAGCAGGCCGTGCGACATGGCGGTGCACGATTGATTGTTGCTGATCCTAAGCGCATCGATATCGCCGACCACGCCGAACTTTATCTAGCTCATCGACCAGGGACTGACGTGATGCTGCTTAACGGTGTGATGCAGCAGATCATAAAGCATGGTTGGTACGATCAAGAGTATATTGATGAGCGTGTCGATGGCTTTGATACCCTATTACAAGAGGTGATGTCGCCAAGCTATTCATTAGAAAAGGTTGAGCTCATAACAGGCGTTAAAGCGGAAGACATTTTTGCAATGGCGCGCCTAATCGGTACTGCTGAACGCACAGCTGTTTATTACTCAATGGGTATCACTCAGCACACGACAGGACATGATAACGTGCGCTCGATTGCTAACTTGCAATTGCTGTGTGGCAACATTGGTATCGAAGGAGGCGGTATTAATCCGCTGCGCGGTCAGTCGAACGTGCAGGGTGCTTGTGACATGGGTGCATTGCCAAACAACCTACCGGGTTATCAAAAGGTCTACAATCCTCTGGTTCGTAAGAAATTTGAGATGGAATGGGATGTTGCTGAACTGCCTGCTGAGAGCGGTTTAACACTCACTGAAATCATTGATGGCGCGTGTAATCGTGAAGTCCGTGGGCTGTACGTGATGGGGGAAAACCCTGTATTGAGTGATCCAAACCAAGCCCATGTGATTGAGGGGCTTGAAGCGCTCGATTTTCTGGTGGTGCAAGATATCTTTCTGACAGAAACGGCTCAATACGCAGATGTTGTCTTGCCATCATGCTCATTTGCTGAAAAATCTGGGCATTTCACTAACACGGAGCGTCGTGTGCAGCGTATCAATCCTGCGGTAAAACCGCCGGGTGAGGCGAAAGAGGATTGGGCAATCATTCAAATGCTGGCTAATGCCATGGGCAGCGATTGGAATTATCAGTCGGTAGCGGATATTACGAATGAGATTGCTCGTGTAACACCACAATATGGTGGATTACGTTGGGAGAACATTACGATAAACGGCATTCAGTGGCCAAGTAACAAAAACAACCCTGATGGCACTCGTATTATGCACCAAACTCAGTTTACACGTGGGAGAGGGCAGATGGAGGCGATTCCATTTAGATACGCTGCAGAACTGCCAGACGAAGAGTATCCTCTAGTACTGACTACAGGACGTATCCTTGAGCAATTCCATACTGGGACTATGACTCGTAAAACGAAAGGGTTAGATAATTTGGCGGGGCCTAGAGCTATGATCAGTGTGCATGATGCTGAGGCGCTCAATATCAACAATGGTCAGATGCTGAAAGTATCAACACGTCGTGGCGAAATTGAGATCGCTGCATTTGTTACTAAGCGTATGCAGAAAGGTGTAGTGTTTATTCCGTTCCACTTTGTGGAGTCTCCGGTGAATCGTCTAACGACAACAGCAACAGACCCACATGCGAAGATCCCTGAATTTAAAGTCGCAGCTGTTAAGGTCGAACCCGTATTCACCGAGCAGAGTGTTCACGTGTGATGTTTGAAAGTACCTAAAGTACAGAACATAAAAAAGCCGCATAGTTAGACTATGCGGCTTTCGTTTTATTTGATAGCACTAATGTTGTTGTTGCTTTTGACTGCTGCTCTTATTCGACGTGTACACCAAACTGCTTAGCAGCATACGCAACACGCTCAGCAGGTTTCGGGTACTCAGCGGGTGTGCCCAAGTTTTCGATGTGATGAAGACGTGGCAGCAACCCAGCCCCGTTAGCAATCTGAATCGCCAGCCCTGGACGAGCGTTCAACTCAAGCACCATTGGGCCTTCTTCCTCATCAAGTACCATGTCGGTACCCATGTAGCCAAGGCCTGTCATTTCCCAAGCACTAGAAGCTAGAGTCAGCAACTTTTCCCAATGAGGGACTTGCAGCAAGGCAAGCTCTTTACCTGTATCTGGGTGATGGGTGACGGGGTGGTCAAATTGCACGGCTCGTACAGCTTTACCTGTGGCAATATCAATGCCCACGCCCACCGCACCTTGGTGAAGGTTAGCTTTACCATCGGAAGCCGATGTTGATAGACGCATCATTGCCATTACAGGGTAGCCTTTGAATACAATGATACGTACGTCAGGCACCCCTTCGTAACTAAAACCATCAAAACAGCTGTCGAACTTAATTAAGTTCTCAACTACCGCAACATCGTTTTTACCACCCAACGAGAATAGACCCGCAAGTGCGTTACTGATGTGGCGCTCAACGTCCTCTTTACCAATCGTCGAACCGGAAGGTTTGGTATAAACACCATCTTTGTGAGAGGTGATAACTAAGATGCCTTTACCACCACTTCCTTGCGCAGGTTTGATTACAAACCCCGGCCAATCTTGAACCATCTTGTGGATAGTCTTCACTTCCGCTTGGTGGCCAATCACACCAATCAGTTTAGGTACGGTAGCACCCGCTTGTTCAGCGATGATTTTGGTTTTTAGCTTGTCATCCACCAAAGGGTACTTGGAGCGATCATTATAGCGACCAATGTAACTATGGTTGCGCTTGTTCATCCCCATGATGCCTTTGTCTTTCAACTTAAACGGCGATGTAAACTGTTCAAACATAACTTAATCCTCCGCTAGCGGTTTAAAGCGACGTAGCTCAGTTAAGCGGTAACCTGTGTAAGTACCTAGTAGTAAGATGCCGCCTAGGACAATAAGTTGTAGACCAATAAAGTTAAACGTTAAGTGCTGAATGAATGGGTTGGTCATTGCCAAGTAAACAAGAACAGCAGTCAATAGCGAGCCACCACCTTGTAGCACAACCTCTTTTGCACCTTCTTCTTCCCAAAGGATAGACATACGTTCGATAGTCCAAGATAGGATAATCATTGGGAAGAACGTAATCGATAGACCTTCAGTCAAACCAACCTTGAACGCGACAACCGTAAAGATAGAAATAATCATGATTACGGTGATAATTACCGCGGATATCCGTGCGACCAGCAGCAGATTAAGTTTGGATAGATAGCTACGAATTACTAGACCCGTACCAACGATAAGTAGGAAACCGACAATACCTGTCACCAGCTGTGTCTGTACGAACGCCACAGCAATCAGAACAGGCATGAAGGTACCTGATGTCTTCAAGCCGACGATAACACGTAAGAACACAACAATAAGCGCACCAATTGGAATCAGCATGATGGTCTTAAACATCGCTTGTTCTTCAAGTGGTAAGCTGTGGATCGAAAGGTTCAGTAGTTGGTCAGCTGAAATCTTGCTGTTTGTCGCTTCAGTTGGAGTCACCTCTTGAGCAATCATTGAGAAGTGAACTTTACTGTTTTGACCGCCGACAACGTCTAGTAGTGAAACGTTCGATTCATCCCAGATCAAGAGGTTTGGCTGAACTTGTTGTTGGCTAGATTCTGGAGAGAAAAGCACCCATTGGTTTTTGTCCCAAATCTGAATCATATGTTGGATAGATTGGCGACGACGGCCATCTTCTAACTCGATAACACCAACAACCTTTGAGTGGATTCCAGCAAAAGAAAGTAACTTGTGTGCTGCTTCCACTTTATCCATGTTGTTAAGGATAAGCGCTGAGTTTTGGCTGTCTGGATCGTTAAGTGTTTTAACAAGCTCACGAGTGAAGGTGAGGTTGTCTGCAGAGCGCTGAGTTGCGCGGTCGATAAGGGCTTTCGCTGCTGCTTCTTCAGGGCCGTCAAAGCTTGGCGTTGCCACTTCACCTTCTGGTGGTACGGCATTAACTTGCGCTTGAGGGTCAACTAAGAATTGAGTTTTGTAGTAAATTGTCTGTGCGCCGCTTGCGTGACGGATAGACCACTCAGCTCGACGACCAGTATCGGTCGTCACGTAAGAGATACCATAGCCTGGTGAGGAAGCGGATTCGCCGATGAGTGTATAGTTTGATTGCGTGTGTGGAGCCGCTAGCGATACTTTCGCTTCTTGGTCCATGGCGTTGAACTCGATTCGAGCCTCAACGTCCCACACTTGTCGGGTTTCCCCTGGCGTCCATGGCACGCCGTAGGTCGTGTGTCTGAACACACTCAATGCAATGCCGGCTACGATGAGTAGCACGATCGAAATATAAAATGGGATTCTTGACGTCATAGCTTACCCTACTATTGTTATTTATCTTCCGTTTGTACGTACTTTTTACTTACATCCACTAGAGCGATGTCTTTGATAAATTCACGCCCTAGTAATACAGGGTGACTCATTTGAGAGCGATCCGCCAATGTAAATTGCGCTTTTTCATGGATTTTTCCAACTTTCACCCATAATTCGATCACAGCTCGACGTTCTGTCTCGTCGCTGGTCGATTGGCGAATCTTCACGTAGCGTACAACGGGTGCTTCAATCCACTTTTGATCCTCTGCTGGTTGCGATTTATCAGCTAGGTGAAACTTCACCCAGTTCTTGCCATTACGCTCAAATTCTTTGATATCTACTGCATTCAACGACGAAGTCGTGGCGCCAGTATCTACGCGAGCATCAAACTTTTGCTTGATTGACTCAATCGTAACTTTTTCAATGGCACCTAGAATGGTTGGTTGCTCGTTTGAAATAACTGGGACTCGAGTGACAATCACTTCTTCCTCTTCGATCTCTTCGACCTGTTGTTTTTCTAGAGTAGTTAGGTGAACTTCAACTTCATTGGATAAGGCAATGATTTCTTCTTCTAGACTCTCGATGTAGTCACTTTGATTGCTAAGTTGAAGCTCTAAGTTTTGAACTTTATTTGCGATGTTTGTCTCTGATTTTGCAATGGCATCCAGAGTTTCTTGATGATAAGCCGCACCGTTAGTGAGAGTACAGCCAGAGAGCAAACCAACCGCCAGAATAGGCGATAATCGCTTAAACATATAAAAACCTTTGAAATTAGAAAATAGTTCAGACTATTGAATAGTTTAGCCCACAAAAAAGGATGCGTGAAGCATCCTAATGTTAGCGTCCGGTCATATTGACAGGCTATGTTTGCCTAGAGCCAATTATCATTCGACGAAATAGCTCATTCATTGAGCACTCTGCGGATTTTATCCAATTTCGAGTCTTCTTTCGTCAAATGCTTGTCAGCGTCTACAGTTTTTCTGGGCCTATGGTTTAGTTGCCACCAAAACGGCACGGCGTGGTGCCGGGTGGCCTTCAACTGTTTTACTTGGGTCATTTGGATCCAAGTAATCAGGTAGTGAGTTGTGCGTCATCCATTCGGTAGTGCGTTGCTCACCGACCGTTGTTACGTTTTCATCGACAATACGTACGTCTTTAAAACCCACTTGCTCTAGCCAGCGCTTTAGAGCACGAGCCGATGGGAAGAAGTATACGTTACGCATTTGTGCATAGCGGTCTACTGGCACAAGTACCGCGTTTTCATCACCTTCGATAACCAAAGTTTCTAGCACTAGCTCACCACCAGAAACCAACTGATCTTTAAGTTGGATTAGATGATCAAGAGGAGAACGACGGTGGTAGAGCACGCCCATGCTAAATACCGTATCGAACGCTTCCAGTTTTGGTAATTGCTCAATGCCGAGTGGCAACAGGTGTGCACGCTGGTCGCCACCCATTAGTTTACGAATTGCTTCGAACTGAATTAAGAACAGGTGAGAAGGGTCGATACCGACAGTCAGTCGAGCACCTTCACCCAACATACGCCACATGTGGTAGCCGTTACCGCAACCAACATCAAGTACGCTGCGGTTTTTCAATGGTGTGATGTGCGGAAGAACACGGTCCCATTTCCAGTCGCTGCGCCACTCAGTATCAATATGAATACCGTGAACCGTGTACGGACCTTTGCGCCATGGGTGGAACGTTTTCAGCAGGTTTTCTAGCTTCTTCAACTCACCGTTGTGAAATGGTGTGTCGTTAGTCAGCGTAACAGAGTTTTTAAGGTCAACTTGATCCGGTGCACCTTGTGGGATCTTGTTTAAAGCACGCAGCCAGCGGTCGAAGTCTCCGTGCTCCGCATTTTGCCAATCCGTTAACTGTTGAGGAAGAATATTCAGCCAAGGTTGCAGGCGCGTATCTTGAGCAATGAGTTGGTAAAAATTGGCAAAATTAAACATTAGAACAAGTTCCTAAATTTTGTTTCCCGAGACTACTGTCATCCTCGAGCGCGAGTCGACGAGTGCATCGGGGATCTATAAATAGATGCTAGAGTGTTTTGTTGAGGGCGCTTTCTGAGTCGCTCGACACTCATAAAAAATACTAGTGACTAAGCTAAAGCAAAAAAGAGATTCCCTATCACGTTCGTTCCTCACCGTAGGGAATGACGGGGATTCTTCAGTATCAATTAGCTAGACTACTTAACCGCAAACATCGAGCCGAAGTTAAAGCACTGGAACCAAACTTCGTGGCTAGAGAAGCCAATCTTATCGAAGCGCTCTTTATGCATTTGAATCGAATCGGGACGCATCACGTTTTCGATAGCGCTGCGCTTTTGACTCACTTCTAACTCGCTATAACCGTTTGCACGCTTAAAGTCGTGGTGCAGGTCAATCAGCAGTTCGTTTGCGTTCTCATCTTCAAAGACATATTTTTCAGACAAGATAAGCACACCACCAGGACGAAGACCCGCGTAGATCTTCTCTAGTAGAGCGAAGCGATCTTCTGGCGAAAGAAACTGCAGCGTGAAGTTGAGTACGACCACGGAAGCATCCGTAATTTCAATTTCGCGAATGTCCGCTTCAATCACTTCTACAGGGGTGTCGCTGCGGTAAGCGTTAACGTGAAGCTTACAACGTTCGACCATGGCTTCTGAGTTATCAACGGCGTAAATTGTACAGCCTTCTTGTTGAATGTGACGGCGCATAGACAGCGTCGCAGCACCTAAAGAACAACCTAGGTCGTAGATGTTTGAGTGTGGTTTGACAAAGCGTTCCGCCATCATGCCGATCGCAGAAATGATGTTGCTGTAGCCTGGAACTGAGCGTTGAATCATATCTGGGAATACTTCAGCGACCCTTGCATCAAAGGTGAAATCACCGATTTTATCAATAGGAGCGGAAAAGATAGTGTCTTTGTTGCTCATAGCGTTCTCTCTCGACAGTCAGCAAATTAGCGCACTTTCGCGTGCTAAATAAAAGGGGGCGTATTTTACGTAAAAAATGTCACTGTGTCACGAAAACTCAGGTTTCACTGCCAATGGCTTGGCTGTAGGTGAGTTAGAACATGCTGATTTGCGTATCACCCTTATTAGCCGGAAATTCGGAGAGTGGGGGCAGATTGATATTGTGGTGCTGCTGACATTGCTCGATTAGCTGTTTGTATATCGTGGCTGCCAGTTCTGGAGCATGGTCATTATCTGGAGTGTGGATCATTAAATAAGGCTGTTTTCCTTCCGCTACCCACGTCGGGAGCTTGGATAACCAAGGTTTGAAAAACTCAAGATTGGGCTTCTCGTCGTGCTGACCAATAAAACGAACCATCGGGTTGTTCGATGTCGCGATTGCATGCACGGGTACGCGTGGTTTTTTCTTATGTGCATCAATAATGGCTTCCGTTGTTGGCGCTGCGGCAAACACAGGGCGACTGTCCATAATGATGCGGTTGATGTTCTCTTCTACTAACCAATGATTAAAACGCTTTTCGTCGTCGCCTTTATTAAAAAATCCAAGGTGTCGCACTTCGACACCGAGTTTCATCTCTTTCGGGAAGAGTTTGCAAAACTGTTGCAGCACAGGCAGTGATTCTGGCTCGAACTGGTGAGGCAACTGAATTGTCCATTGACCAATACGTTCATGCAGCGGTGACATGATTTGCAGGAACTCTTTCAACTCTGCTTGGCAGTGTCTGAGTTGCTGCTGGTGGGTGATGAATTTAGGCAATTTAAATGTAAACCGAAAGTCATCATGGCTTGCGCTACGCCAATTGTTTACCGTAGTGATAGACGGAGTTGCGTAGAAGGTGGTATTACCTTCAACAGTATGAAAAACATGACAATATTTCTCTAGTCTTTCTGCTGGTTTGGTGCCTTTTCCATAGAATTGGCTCTGCCACTCTGAGTGTGACCACATGGTCAGCCCGAGCCTTAAAGGTAATCTTGTCATGGTATCTAAAAGTGCTTTGGTTGTTTCAGTCAAAAACACTCTACGAGACTTTTGCTGACTTGGGTACTTTCAATATATAATTAGCGCAATTTTTTCAGTGTTGACGAATATTTGTTCGAGATTTGTACCGCTTTGGCTGTTTCGTGAGCTATAACGCGTCAACGTCGAATAAAACACAACAAATAGGCGTGGGAAAGGTCGATTTTAGATAAGTTTCCGCGTATAAATGGATCTTTGAATTGTAATTAGATTCGGTCTAGTTACAGCATAGAAATTAGTAATTATTAAGAGATTGGGAAATTCATTATGCGTACCCATTACTGTGGTAACCTGAACAAGTCCCTGGCGGGACAAACTGTAGAACTTTGCGGCTGGGTAAACCGTCGTCGTGATTTGGGCGGTCTTATTTTCATCGATATGCGAGATCGTGAAGGTATCGTTCAGGTAGTTGTAGACCCAGATATGGCAGATGCGTACGAAGTAGCTAACCAACTTCGTAATGAATTCTGTATCAAACTAACGGGTGAAGTACGCGTTCGTCCAGACAGCCAAGTAAATAAAGACATGGCAACGGGTGAAGTTGAGATCATCGCTAAAGGTCTTGAAATCATCAACCGTGCTGACGTTCTGCCACTAGACTTCAACCAGAAGAACTCAGAAGAGCAGCGTCTAAAGTACCGTTACCTAGACCTACGTCGTCCAGAAATGAGCGATCGCATCAAGCTACGTGCTAAAGCGTCTAGCTTTGTTCGTCGTTTCCTAGATGACAACGGCTTCCTAGACATCGAAACACCAGTACTAACGAAAGCGACACCAGAAGGTGCACGCGACTACCTAGTACCTAGCCGTGTTCACAAAGGTTCGTTCTACGCGCTTCCTCAGTCTCCACAGCTATTCAAACAGCTGCTAATGATGTCTGGTTTTGACCGTTACTACCAAATCGTTAAGTGTTTCCGTGATGAAGACTTGCGTGCTGACCGTCAACCAGAATTCACTCAAATCGATATCGAAACATCTTTCATGAGCGCGGAAGAAGTACGTGCAACAACTGAGAAGATGGTTCGCAACATGTGGCAAGAGCTTCTAGACGTTGATCTAGGTGAGTTCCCAATCATGCCATTCTCTGAAGCGATGCGTCGTTTCGGTTCTGACAAGCCAGACCTACGTAACCCACTAGAGCTAGTAGACGTTGCTGACCTAGTGAAAGACGTTGAGTTCAAAGTATTCTCAGGCCCAGCAAACGACGAAAAAGGTCGCGTTGCAGTAATCCGTGTACCAGGTGGCGCTAAGCTAACTCGTAAGCAAATCGACGGTTACGGTGAGTTCGTTGGTATCTACGGTGCGAAAGGTCTAGCTTGGATGAAGGTTAACGACCGTGCTGCTGGCATGGAAGGTATCCAATCTCCAGTTGCTAAGTTCCTAAACGAAGAAGTGATTAACGGTATTCTTGAGCGCACAGGCGCAGAGACTGGCGATATCATCCTATTCGGCGCAGACAAAGCAAACACTGTATCTGAAGCAATGGGCGCGCTACGTCTGAAACTAGGTACAGACCTAGAGCTGACAGATGAGTCTGCGTGGGCTCCGCTATGGGTTGTTGACTTCCCAATGTTCGAAGAAGACGACGAAGGCAACCTACACGCTATGCACCACCCATTCACATCACCTCTAGGTGTGACTGCGGAAGAGCTAAAAGCGAACCCAGCGGCTGCTAACTCAAACGCGTACGATATGGTTCTTAACGGCTACGAAGTAGGCGGCGGTTCTGTACGTATCCACAATGCTGAAATGCAATCTGCAGTATTTGACATCCTAGGTATCGAAGCTGATGAGCAGCAAGCTAAGTTTGGCTTCCTACTAGACGCACTTAAGTTCGGTACACCACCGCACGCAGGTCTAGCATTCGGTCTTGACCGTCTAGTAATGCTACTTTGTGGTACAGAGAACATTCGTGACGTTATCGCGTTCCCGAAAACAACGAATGCTTCTTGTCTACTAACAGACGCTCCAAGCCTAGCGAACCCAGCTGCGCTTGAAGAGCTAGCGATCGCGGTTAAAGCTGCTGAAAAGAAAGAAGAAGAGTAAATTTAGTTAACTAACTCTTTAATTAGAAACGCCACTCCAGCTAGGAGTGGCGTTTTTATTGCGAGTACGATAGGGTGGAAATTCAATAAGTTAATAAAATGTAAGTGGTATGGACGCCTTAAATATAGAAGCGACGGAACAGCTTCGACGTAAAGTACTAATTGGAATGTGTTTGAATTTGGGTGGAGCTGCGCTTTTTCTTGGTATGGCGAATATCTTTATTTTTGAACACAAAGCGATGGCTCTTGGAGTGATGGAGATCTTCTACTTCTTTATCTCTGCTTTTATGTTGTTTTACATACGTAACCGAAGTCATCCTAAATGGTTTCTCGCATTTCATAGCTTTGTTCTCGCCTTCCTAATTATTTTTGGTACTCACTCCAAACTGATTGAAGAAGCACTTTTCGTATGGGCGATTGTTTTGCCAACGGTTTTTTACCTCGCGATGGGGAAACAAGTTGGTTTTTATTGGAGCCTAGTGTGTTTGATACTGGAAGTGTATGTCATTTATTCGGGGGCGAGTGCGACTGAATGGATTCCTGCTACGTTAGTGGCAAATTTTATCCTAGCGTATCTATGTATTTGGGTGGTGTCCCATGCTTATGAAACGAGTCGGGTTAGAGCTGTGACCGATTTAAAGGCCTTAGCGCTCCATGATGCTTTAACTGGTGCGCGAAATCGACTGGCATTGTATTCAACTGTTGACGGGCAAAAGGGTATCGATGAGCTTCAATATGCTTTGGTACTAGATATCGATGATTTTAAACAGTTTAATGATCTTTATGGCCATGATGCTGGCGATGCGGTGTTGGTTGAATGTGTAAAGCGAATCCAAAACATAGCAGGTGAATCGAACACGTTTCGTGTCGGTGGTGAAGAGTTAGTAGTACTGATCAGACATGGTGAATTTGATATCCAAGACGTTGTCACACAACTTCATCGTGCAGTTAGTCGCCAAGTATTGATGTTTGGTGATGTAAAACTAAGCATATCGTTCAGTGCAGGGCTAGAAAAATACCGAACGACTGAAAACTTTGATACTGTACTCGCAAGAGCGGATGCAGATTTATATCAGGCAAAACAAGCTGGCAAAAGTTGTACCTTCTATCAAGGGGCTAAATTTGCTGAAGCGTAATACAGTGAGTTACAGGTATCATTTCTCCTTTATGCCTGATCGAATGCCTCGTCATAATCCCGCTTACTACTTATCACTATCGGTACTGATCGAGAAGAAAGAACAGAACATGTCTATTATCCTTGGAATCGATCCCGGCTCGCGTATTACGGGCTATGGTGTTATTCGTCAAAATGGTCGCCACCTGCAATATTTGGGTAGTGGCTGTATTCGTATGTCGGAGAAAGAACTGCCAGGACGCTTGAAGCAGATTTATGCCGGTGTGAGTGAGATCATCACTCAGTTCCAGCCTGATGTATTTGCCATTGAGCAGGTGTTTATGGCGAAAAATGCCGACTCGGCGCTTAAGCTCGGTCAGGCTCGTGGCAGTGCTATTGTTGCTGCTGTAAATGCAGATCTTCCAGTACATGAGTACGCCGCACGTCTTATCAAGCAAGCCGTAACTGGCAATGGCGGGGCAGACAAATCACTGGTGCAAAACATGGTGATGAGCATGCTTAAACTCCCAGCAAAACCGCAAGCAGATGCTGCCGATGCACTGGGTGTCGCAATTTGTCATGCTAATACCAATAAAACGCTGATCGCGTTAGCAGGTAAAGCAACTACAGCGAGACGCGGCCGTTATCGTTAATCCTTCCAATTGATATTCCAATCGCCATCAATTACTTATCTTTGATATGAAATGAGACTTCAAAAACAGTTTTTGTTAAATAGGTTCGCATTCTATTTAACAATTAACTAACATTGGTCGGAGGTCTTACAAGTCAATCAAGGATGATTATCGATGAACCCAATTACATGGTGGCGATCGCTCTTTCTACCCAAAACTCATCAATGGGGCAGTAATGAGTCGCGACAGGCGGACATTTTATTACTGTTTACTTTCATTGCGTTTATCGTTGGACTCTACAGTCTGATCAAATGGAGCAAGCATGGCGAACAGCTATTAATTGCTACCTCTATCTTCCTTATTGTTCTTGAACTGGTTTCTGCCATTGTTTTAAAGCTCTCGAAAAACCCAATCTTGGCCCTTAATTTTGGTTTTGTCGGCATGGCCGTTCATGCGCTAAACATCATTTATCAAAGCGGCGGGGTCGTCGATTCTACTCAAGCTTACTGGGTGCCTTTGCTGGTGGTCGCTTTCTTTTTATCTGGAACTAGAATTATCGCCCTTACATGGAGTGCCTTAGTGATAGGCGTGGCGGTGGTAATGACCTCTATGCATTTGAACGGTGCAGTATTCCCAAATATCGTCTTAAATGAGCAGGCAATGGTGGTGGAGACTTGGTCTGGAGTAGTGATGCCTTTGGTGGTGATATGCATAGCACAAGCTTTTACCGCTAAGCAGAAAGAAATCGCCATTGAGCAAGCAGAAGCCGCGAAAACAGAGAGCCAAAGTGTTGCTGCGCAAGCTACCCAAAGTGAAGCTCAACTCTCTGTTGTGTTGGATCAAGCCAACAATAATTCACAGAGCTTGCAAGGCGTCTCAGTGCAGCTTGATCAGCAGTCAAAAGACCTCCACTCTCAAGTTGAAGTCCTAAACATGAACTGTGAATCTCAAGCGAGTGCCGCTGAGCAGATGAGTCAGCAGCTTCACCAGATGACAGAAGGGCTTGAGGAGTCCAACTCGTTCGTCAATGAACTTAAAGAGCGCAGCGAAGCGGTTGGAGTGAAAGCGCAGAAAAGCTCAGAATCTTTGGAAGCATCGACAAACGCCATTAGTCAGATTATCCAAAGTAACCAAGAGATCATGAAAGTGGCAGACCTGATTACGTCAGTAGCAGAGCAGACCAACCTACTGGCACTCAACGCAGCAATAGAAGCGGCGAGAGCTGGGGAGCAGGGCCGAGGCTTTGCGGTGGTGGCGGATCAAGTGCGCGAGCTATCCGCGAAAAGTAGCCATTCTGCGATTGAGATCCGAACACTGCTGGACCGAAGTAAAGAAGAAGTTGAGCACGGACGTACCATTATCGAAACCACGGAAGCTGAAATGAATGGCATTATTTCCGAGGTTCAGACCATTTCTTCAGACGTGAATCAGCTCACTGACATCATGACCATGCAGATGGGATCTTTGCATGAGCTCGACCAGGCAAGTACCGAAGTTGCAAAGAGTGTCGCAGAGACCAAAACCGTGTCAGGGCAAGTTGCATCAAACGGCATTCAACTGAATCAACAAGTTGATCTCGTTAAGCAATTAGTCACCAGCCTGAATAGCGCGGTGTCAAACGCCAAGCACACCTAATTAATTCCCCAATCAAATAGAAAGAACTGGATAAGCATCCAGTTCTTTTATATTCTGTCCATCAAATAATTTTCCATCAAGAGAGTAAGTTGTGATCGGACGTCTTCGCGGTATTTTAATTGAAAAACAGCCACCAGAATTGTTAATCGAAGTGAGTGGCGTTGGCTATGAAGTACAAATGCCAATGAGCTGTTTCTATGAACTACCTGCAGTAGGCGAAGAAGCGATTATCTATACTCATTTTGTTGTGCGTGAAGATGCCCAGCTGCTTTATGGCTTTAACACCGTTAAAGAGCGAGCTCTGTTCCGAGAAGTGATTAAAGCTAATGGTGTTGGTCCTAAACTTGGACTCGGTATCCTTTCAGGTATGACTGCAAGCCAGTTTGTTCAGAGTGTTGAGCGTGAAGATATCTCAACGCTGGTTAAGCTTCCAGGCGTTGGTAAGAAAACCGCTGAGCGTTTGGTTGTAGAAATGAAAGATCGACTCAAAGGCTGGGGCGCGGGTGATCTGTTTACACCGGCAACGGATGCGGCTCCAATTGATTCAACACCGAATGCGCACGATGCTGAAGAAGAGGCGGTAAGTGCACTTCTCGCTCTTGGTTATAAACCAACTCAGGCTTCGAAGGTTGTGTCGCAGATAGCGAAAGATGGCATGACAAGCGAGCAACTGATTCGTGAAGCACTAAAATCGATGGTATAAACTCGGTTTACCTGTATACATAAAATGCACTCCGCAACACTTTGCCTTCAAGCTAGAGTCGGGGAGTGCAGTAAAGAACTTAAATAGAACAAGAGCTTGTCACTCTTGAGTTGGAATGACCTATGATTGAAGCGGATCGCCTAATAGCGCCGGACAACCCAGTATTCAAAGACGAAGACGTCATCGATCGCGCAATAAGACCTAAAGCGTTAGCGGATTACCAAGGCCAAGATCACGTCCGTGATCAGATGGAGATCTTCATCAAAGCGGCGCAACTTCGTAATGAAGCACTCGACCATCTATTGATTTTTGGCCCTCCAGGCTTGGGTAAAACCACACTTGCCAACATCGTAGCAAACGAAATGGATGTGAATATCCGCACCACTTCAGGGCCTGTATTAGAAAAAGCGGGCGACTTAGCAGCGCTTTTAACCAACCTTGAAGAAAACGATGTGCTGTTCATCGATGAGATTCACCGATTGAGCCCAATGGTTGAGGAGGTGCTCTATCCTGCGATGGAAGATTACCAATTGGATATCATGATTGGTGAAGGCCCTGCGGCGCGTTCTATCAAAATCGACTTGCCTCCGTTCACCCTAATCGGTGCGACAACGCGAGCGGGCTCTTTGACATCGCCATTACGTGACCGTTTTGGTATTACGCAGCGCCTTGAGTACTACAAGGTTGATGACCTACAAAACATTGTACAGCGCAGTGCTGACTGTTTGGGGCTATCTATGGACCCTGAAGGCGCACTGGAAGTGGCGCGTCGCGCTCGAGGCACTCCTCGTATTGCTAACCGTCTGCTGCGTCGTGTCCGTGACTTTGCAGAAGTGAAGGGCAATGGTCATATTTGTGCAGATGTTGCTGACAAGGCACTTAACATGCTCGATGTTGACGCCAAGGGCTTTGACTATATGGATAGAAAGCTTCTGTTGGCGATCATGGAGAAATTTGGCGGTGGCCCGGTAGGTATCGACAATATGGCCGCTGCTATTGGTGAAGAGCGTGACACCATTGAAGATGTGTTAGAGCCGTATCTAATTCAGCAGGGTTATCTACAACGAACCCCAAGAGGGCGAATCGCTACCGATCGTGCTTACCTACATTTTGGTATTGATAGACCAGGTTAATTAGTCGTTGTGTTTTATAAACCCTGGTTGCATAAGCGCCGGGGTTTTTAGTTTTTTATAGAATAACAACTCTTTGAGCGAGTCGATATTAGTCGCCGATATGCCATTCCAAAACTGAAAACATTGATTTCAAATTTGACGTCGCTAACAAAAATTGAAATAAATTGTCATAATTCTTGTTAATACTTTATGGGTAGTTGTAATTCAAATGTTGATTGAGTGATAGCGGCATGTCACAGATATCATGCCTCGTTATTACCAACCTAATAATTGGTGTGATTTTAATCATGTTTGGTTAAAAATAACTCTAAATTGCTCGTAGAAATTTGATACAAATCAACGCAGGGTTCTCCTATAAACCTTTTGAAACATACTGATTTTACCAGTAATATTAGCGCCAGCTATATTAGCTCATGCTTAACAATAATCTAACTATAACGGTACGTTTTTGCTACAAATTTCAACTTGTAATAACAATCACGTTAATTGTTTTAACATGGATTTTTGCGGTGAATAATCACACAAGTGTCATTCAGCCGACACAAAGGAGTTACCATGATTGATGTTGTTGATCTGTCGCGATTGCAGTTTGCACTGACAGCGATGTATCACTTCTTATTTGTTCCACTGACTCTTGGTATGGCGTTTTTGCTTGCCATCATGGAGTCTCTATATGTAATGACCGACAAACAAATTTACAAGGACATGACTAAGTTCTGGGGTAAATTGTTTGGTATCAACTTCGCTCTAGGTGTAGCAACCGGCTTAACCATGGAGTTCCAGTTTGGTACTAACTGGTCTTATTACTCTCACTATGTTGGCGATATCTTTGGTGCCCCTCTGGCAATCGAAGCGCTTGTTGCATTCTTCCTAGAGTCTACTTTTGTTGGTCTTTTCTTCTTCGGTTGGGATAGATTGTCAAAGCGTCAGCACTTAGCAGTAACATGGTTGGTAGCACTTGGCTCTAACTTCTCTGCGCTGTGGATCCTGGTTGCCAACGGCTGGATGCAGAACCCAGTGGGTGCTGAATTTAACTTTGAAACAATGCGTATGGAAATGGTGAGCTTCGCTGAAGTTGTCCTAAACCCAGTAGCGCAAGTTAAATTCGTACACACAGTGGCTTCTGGTTACACAACGGGTGCAATGTTCATCCTAGGTATCAGCTCTTACTACATTCTAAAAGGTCGTGATCTTGCCTTTGCTCGTCGCTCTTTCGCGATTGCTGCATCATTCGGTATGGCTGCGATTCTATCTGTAATCGTTCTAGGTGACGAATCAGGTTATGAGCTAGGTGAAGTTCAGAAAGTGAAGCTAGCAGCGGTAGAAGCTGAATGGCACACAGAAGAAGCACCGGCTGCATTTACTGTGTTTGGTATTCCAAACCAAGAAACAATGCATACTGACTACGCGATTAAGATCCCTTACGTAATGGGTATCATCGCAACGCGTTCTTTCGATAAAGAGGTAACAGGCCTACGTGATCTGCGTGACGAGCACGTTGATCGTGTCCGCACGGGTATGTACGCATACGAGCTTCTAGAAAAACTGCGTGCAGGCGATAAGTCTGAAGAGAACATGGCAGCATTTGATGAAGTGAAAGGTGACCTAGGTTACGGTCTATTGCTTAAGCGCTACACAGAGAACGTGGTTGACGCGACAGAAGAGCAAATCCAAATGGCGGCGGATGATTCTATCCCGACTGTTTGGCCTCTATTTTGGTCGTTCCGCATCATGGTTGCGTGTGGCTTCATCATGCTATTCGTATTTGGTGCTGCGTTTGTACAAACGTGTCGTCAAAAAATCGAACAGAAGCAATGGGTTCTTAAAGCCGCTCTATTCTCAATCCCATTACCTTGGATTGCGATTGAAGCAGGTTGGTTTGTTGCAGAATACGGTCGTCAGCCGTGGGCTGTAGGTGAAATCCTACCGACGAACGTTGCAGCATCAGCTCTGACTATTGGCGAGCTTTGGACATCACTATTTGCAATTCTTGCACTATACACAGTGTTCCTAATTGCAGAAGTTTACCTAATGCTTAAATTTGCTCGCAAAGGCCCGAGTAGCCTTAAGACAGGCCGTTACCACTTCGAACAAAACGACAACTCTGTTGAAGACAAAGTTAGCCGTTCAGTAGAAGTATAAGTGAGGGAATATTATGTTTGATTACGAAATCTTACGACTTATTTGGTGGGTCCTAATCGGTGTTCTACTGGTAGGTTTCGCCGTGACTGATGGCTTCGACATGGGCGTTGCAGCTCTGTCTCCTGTTATCGGTAAGAGCGACACTGAACGTCGTATTATGCTGAACACCATTGCTCCTCACTGGGATGGTAACCAAGTTTGGTTAATCACAGCGGGTGGTGCGCTGTTTGCTGCATGGCCTCTAGTTTACGCAACGTCGTTTTCTGGATTCTATCTAGCGATGTACGTAACGCTAGCAGCACTTTGGCTACGTCCACTTGCTCTAGATTACCGTTCTAAGATTGAAGATCCAAAATGGCGTAAAGCTTGGGATTACGCGCTTTGCTTCAGCGGCACAGTTCCACCAGTTATCTTTGGTGTTGCTTTTGGTAACCTGCTTCAAGGTGTTCCATTTGAGCTAAACAGCCTGCTGATGTCTGAGTACAAAGGTTCGTTCTTCGCTCTACTGAACCCATTTGCTCTACTGTGTGGCGTACTAAGCTTGATGCTATTTGTTATGCAAGGTGCAACTTGGCTGCAAATGAAGACGACTGAGTCACTACACGAGCGTGCTCGAGGTGTTGCTCAGATCACAGGTCTAATCGCGGTTGCGTTATTCGTAGCAGGTGGTTTCTGGGTTCAATCTATCGATGGCTACGTGATCACAAGCACGCTAGACACAATGGCTGACTCAAACCCACTAAACAAAGAAGTAGCAGTTCAAGCTGGTGCTTGGATGGCGAACTTTGAAACGTACCCAGCAATGTGGGCTGCGCCTATCCTAGGTGTGGTAATGCCATTGCTAGCGGTTGTAGCGTCTCGCTTTGAGCGTGGTGGTTTTGCATTCTTGTTCTCAAGCTTGTCAAACGCTGGTGTTATCCTAACGGCTGGTTTTGCGATGTTCCCATTCGTGATGCCTTCAAGCCTAATCCCGAACCACAGTTTAACAATGTGGGATTCAACAGCGAGTGAACTAACACTTGGCCTGATGACTGCAGTAGCGGCGGTAATGGTACCTGTGATTCTTGCTTACACGACTTGGACTTACTACAAAATGTTCGGTCGTCTTGATAAGAAACACATCGAAGATAACGACGTTTCAGCTTACTAAGCTAGAAGTTAAATAACTTAGGAGAAATTTTATGTGGTATTTCGCATGGATTTTGGGTGTACTTCTAGCATGTGCATTCGGCATCATTAACGCTCTTTGGTTAGAGCACTCAGAAATGATGGATAAAGACAGTGAGTAATCTCACTGAGCAAGTGACCAAGCTGCACCAACCTATGGACAAGACTCTTCTTCGAGTTTTGTCTCTAGTACTGGGTTTCGTGCATGTTGGCTTGGTTATGTGGGATCCTGAAGCCTACGCCGAGAGTATTGGCGGCTTCAATGCGGTCATCGGTCCAATGTTGATTTGGGCGGTGTGTTCAAGCATGGTTTTCGGGGTTGGTTTTAAGCCTAGAGCGTGGGTATGGCAGTTGCTGTTTAGCCCATATGCTTCACTCACAATTTTGCTCTACCTA
The DNA here is from genome assembly GCF_030248625.1 of Vibrio sp. D420a. Classification (NCBI taxonomy): domain Bacteria; kingdom Pseudomonadati; phylum Pseudomonadota; class Gammaproteobacteria; order Vibrionales; family Vibrionaceae; genus Vibrio; species Vibrio sp. D420a. Next base: position 168,693 of record NZ_JAHGAN010000001.1, read on the forward strand.
ACAGTGTTAAGGTTCATATAGCGGCGCAATGCCCGTGAATACAGGCTTTATCGCACTGTTTGGTTTTTAGCCGAAAAGAGGTCATCTTATACAGATGGCCTTTTTTTTCACCACACAAATCAAATATTTCATGCCGTTATACTATTAATGTCAAAGAGTTGAGTTATAGTGATATCTTTAACGTTTTTGTATTGTGGTATGAGTTTGCAGGGATCATCTAAGCCATTTACCTGGCCTGTCACCGTCTATTATGAAGACACAGATGCAGGTGGCGTCGTTTATCATTCCAACTACCTGAAGTTTTTTGAACGCGCTCGAACCGAGATGCTGCGCTCAATTGGGGTATCTCAGCAAGTCCTTTTAGAACAAAACATCGGTTTTGTTGTCCGACACATGGATATCGATTTTATCCAAGGTGCGCGCCTTGATGATGCTTTACAAGTCATTACAAAGATTTATGAACTGAAACGTGCTTCCCTAGTATTCTGTCAGGAGATCGTAAATCCTGATGGCAAAGCATTGTGTAAAGCAATGGTTAAGGTAGCATGTATCGACAATCAGAAAATAAAACCTAAGGCTATGCCGACTTTTATTCTTACGGAGCTGACAAACAGTGACTGCTGAAATCTCAATTTTAGGCCTTATTTTAGAAGCCAGCTTACTGGTTAAACTGGTAATGCTTACCCTAATGGGTATGTCGGTCGTCTCGTGGGCGATGATCATAAAAAGAAGTAAAGTGCTTTCTCAAGCGGCGAAACACACTGAGACCTTTGAAGATAAGTTCTGGTCAGGTGTTGATCTGTCTAAGCTATACCAAGAAAGCAACAAGCGTAAAGACGAGCTTTCTGGTACAGAAGAGATCTTCTACGCAGGCTTCACCGAATTTGCACGCCTGCGTAAGTCTAACGCAGCGTCACCAGATTTCATTATGGAAGGTACTGGCCGTGCGATGCGTGTTGCCGTTGCTCGTGAAGTCGATGAACTGGAAACCAATTTACCGTTTCTTGCAACGGTTGGCTCAATCAGTCCATACATCGGCCTTTTTGGTACCGTATGGGGGATCATGCACTCATTCATCGCATTGGGTGAAGTAAAACAAGCAACGCTAGCAATGGTTGCGCCAGGTATCGCAGAAGCACTTATCGCAACCGCGATGGGTCTATTTGCAGCGATTCCTGCAGTAATGGCGTACAACCGATTCAGCAGCCGTGTAGGTAAGCTAGAACATAACTACGCGACATTCTCTGAAGAGTTCCACAGCATTCTTCACCGTCAAGCGATGGCTGGCAGGGAATAATCGATGGCAGGATACCAACCTAAAAAGCGCAAAATGACCGCAGAGATTAACGTTGTACCTTACATCGACGTTATGCTGGTTTTGCTGATTATTTTTATGGTGACCTCGCCGTTCGTTACTCAAGGTGTGGACGTAGAGTTGCCACAAGCCTCAACAGCAAAATCGGCTCAAGATCTTCTCGGTGACGATAACGCCAGCTTTATCATTGTTGAAGTAAATAAAGACGGTGAACTAGGGCTAAGCGTGAACAACGAAGAAGTTCAACGTGGTCTGTCATTAGAAGAGATCATTGTGCGAGTGAAAGCGGAGCTTTCAATTAAACCAAATTCACCAGTGGCGGTTGGTGGCGATGCTGCAACGCCGTATGCTGAAGTTGTTTTACTACTTGATGAATTAAGCCGAGCAGGGGTGCCTAAGGTTGGCCTACTGACGGATATAAGGGAATAACTCCGTAGCATTCATGAAAACAAAAAAGACTAAATCGAATAGCTTAAGTACACCACTTATCGTGTCGCTAGCGCTGCACGTGGTGTTATTCGTTGTGCTGATTGTGGGTGCAGATTTTACTATGTCTGAGCCCGAGCCAAGCGGCCAAATGGTTCAAGCGGTTGTTATTGATCCGCAGCTCGTTCGCCAGCAAGCGCAGCAGATTCGTCAGCAACGCGAAGCTGCGAGTAAGAAAGAACAAGAGCGCCTTGATAAGCTACGCCGAGAAAGTGAACGCTTAGAGCGCAACCGTAAGGCGGAAGAAGAGAACATTCGCAAGCTGAAAGAGAAGCAAGCCAAAGAGGCAAAAGCAGCTCGTGAAGCAGAGAAGCGTCGCGTTGAGCAAGAGAAACAGCGTAAAGCTGAAGAAGTTCGTCTTAAGCAAGAGAAAGAGCGCGCAGCGAAAGCTGAAGCCGATCGTAAGCTCAAAGAGGCCGCATTAGTTAAAGCGGAACAAGAGCGTAAAGCGAAAGAGGCTGCTATCGCAAAAGCAGAACAGGAACGCTTGGCAAAAGAGCAAGCGGCTAAAGAAGCGGCAGAAAAAGCACGTAAAGAGAAAGAGGCGGCTGAACGAGCTGAAAAAGAGCGTTTAGCGAAAGAGAAAGCGGCAAAAGAAGCGGCTGAAAAGGCACGTAAAGAGCAAGAGCGATTAAAGCGACTTGAAGAAGAGCGTAAGCAGCAAGAAGCGGCACTTAACGACATCTTTGCAGGCCTTGAAACCGAGGCTTCGCAAAACTCTTCAGCAAGACAACAATTTATTGGTGATGAAGTTCAGCGATATGGTGCGATTTATACCCAGCTCATAGAGCAAAACCTGCTATTGGAGGATAGCTTTAGGGGAAAGTCGTGTAGGGTTAACCTCAAGCTGATCCCAACTGGTTCAAACGCTATTTTAGGTAGCCTTTCGATCCTAGAGGGTGACAGCCGGCTATGTGCTGCGACGAAACGAGCAGTAGCCCAAGTGCAGTCTTACCCACTACCGAAAGACCCAGATATCGTAAACTCGTTGAAAAACATTAACCTAACAGTATTACCAGAGTAAAAGGACGAACCCGTGTTAAAGAAACTATTACTGAGTTTTGTGTTTGTAATAGCGACCAGCAGTCAGTTTGCACACGCTGCGTTGGAGCTCGTTATTACCGATGGTATCAACTCTGCACGACCGATTGCGATTGTGCCTTTTAAATGGGAAGGTAAAGAGAAGCTACCACACGATGTTTCTGCTGTGATCGCATCAGACTTGCAGCGCAGTGGTAAATTCAGCCCAGTTGCAACCAGCAAAATGCCACAAACACCATACAGCGAGGCGGACGTAGACTTCGATGCATGGACAAACCTAGGTGTTGATTCATTGCTGACCGGTAGCATTACTCGAGATGCGCAAGGTCAATACGTAGTGAACTACCAACTGGTTGATATCGTACGTGGTCAGTTAACTAATGGTCAAAGCCGTGCACTGAGCGATGAGGGCCAACTGGTTCTTTCGAAAGACCACGTTCTTTTCAATAAGAAAGCAACCGTACCTGGCCCACGTTTACGTGAGTACGCACACCGAATTTCAGATCTTGTTTATGAAGAACTAACAGGTGAGAAAGGCGCATTCTTAACGCGTATTTCTTACGTTGTAGTGAATGATAAGGACAAGTACCCGTACCAGCTGCGAGTAGCGGATTACGACGGTTACAACGAGCGTTTGGTTCTTCGTTCAAAGCAGCCACTGATGTCTCCAGCTTGGTCTCCAGATGGTAAGAAACTTGCTTACGTGAGCTTCCAAAATGGTCAAGCGGAAATCTTTATCATGAACATCTACACCGGTGAACGTGAAAAGGTGACGTCATACCCTCGTCACAATGGTGCGCCAAGATTCTCTCCTGATGGTAAGAAACTGGCATTAGTACTTTCGAAGACAGGCAGTCTTCAGGTTTACACGCTTGATCTACAGACTCGTAAACTGACGCAAATTACTCGCGGCCGTGCCAACAATACGGAACCTTTCTGGCATCCTGATGGCAAGTCTCTCATTTTTACGTCTGATCGCGGTGGTAAACCCCAGATTTATAATGTAAATTTGTCAGATAATTCTACCCAAAGAATTACATGGCAAGGCAGCCAGAACTTAGGTGGTCAAATTACCCCTGATGGTCGATTCCTGATTATGGTGAATCGCAGCAACTCTGGATTTAACTTGGCCAAGCAAGACTTGGAAACAGGCGCGGTACAGGTTCTAACTAAAACCTTACTAGACGAGTCGCCAAGTATTGCACCAAATGGAGGTATGGTTATCTATAGCTCTATTTACAACCAAACAAATGTACTGTCGATGGTATCTATCGATGGTCGTTTTAAAGCTAGATTACCGGCAACTAATGGACGTGTAAGAGCGCCAGCATGGTCACCGTTTCTGTAGCCACGCTTAAAAGCAATTAGCTATTGATAGTAATAACTATTGTAGCAAGTAACTATCTATAGCAATTTATCGGCTGTAGAAACTAAGTTTGATAACGTAAGGAAAATAAGATGCAACTTAATAAAGTTCTTAAAGGCTTGATGATTGCACTACCAGTGATGGCAGTAACAGCATGTAGCTCAAGTGATGATGCAACATCTGCGACTTCTGGTACTGAAACTAACCAAGCAACTTCAGGTTCAGAAAACAACGTAGACACAACTGTTGTGACACCAATTGACGCGAACGGTCAACTGTCAGAGCAAGAGCTTAAAGAGCAAGCACTACGTGAAACTCAAACTATCTACTTCGCATTCGACAACGCTACTATCGCGGGTGATTACGAAGAGATGCTAGCAGCTCACGCAGCTTACCTAAGCAAAAACGTAGACATGAAAGTAACTGTAGAAGGCCACGCTGATGAGCGCGGTACTCCTGAGTACAACATCGCTCTAGGTGAGCGTCGTGCACAAGCTGTTGCTAAGTACCTACAAGCTCTAGGTGTTCAAGCTGACCAAATCTCTATCGTAAGCTACGGTGAAGAGAAGCCACTTCTTCTTGGTCAATCTGAAGAAGTGTACGCTAAAAACCGTCGTGCAGTACTAGTTTACTAATTAGTAGACTTTTTAATTGAGGAATAGCCTCATGTTCAGTAACACAAAGCGTGTCATTATGCTTTCGTTACTGGCAAGTGCAGCGGGCACCGCGCTCGCTGCACCAGCTCCAGTATCCGATCTTAATAGCACCACAACCAATTCAACTTCCTCTTCTACTCGAGCGGCTTCGAATGAAACCGATATCGAGCGTCTAGAGCGCTTGCTACAAAACCGCAATCGCGTTCAACTTCAAATGCAGCAACAAATGGACGACATGGCTCTTGAGATCAGTGAGCTACGTGGTCAACTTGAACGCAATAGCTACGACATGAAACAGATGTTAGAGCGTCAGCGTGAGCTGTTTATCGAGCTTGATAAAGTAAGAAGCGAAGTGAAATCATCAGCCTCTGCAGCCGCTGTTGTTCCGGCAACAGACGCGAAAGGCGCCGAAGGTACCTTCAGTACTGATGTTGATGAGCAAACCGCTTATCAAAACGCTGTGGATATGATCCTCAAACAGCGAGACTACACGGGTGCGATTACTGCATTCCAGAAGTTTCAAACAGACTTCCCAGATTCTACGTTCACACCTAACTCACACTACTGGTTAGGTCAGCTCTATTTTGCTAAGAAGCAAGATAAAGAGGCAGTGAAGAGCTTTGCAGCTGTTGTAGCTTACAAAGACTCAAACAAGCGCGCTGATGCTTTAGTGAAGCTTGGCGACATCGCTGCGCGTAACAATAACTCTGAGCAAGCGAAAAAGTACTACGAACAAGTGGTTGCCGAATACCCGAACAGTGCATCGGCAAAAGTAGCCAAGACTCATTTATAGTTCTTTAGTAAAAGAGGCGCATCAGCGCCTTTTTTTATTCCTAATCCTTTTTGATCCCAATCGTTGTACTGTGTAGAATGCTCTAATTCTCGGAAGAAGTTGCGTAGAGCAAGAGCAATGAGCCATATATTAGATAAAATCGACACTGTTTACCCATTCCCACCGAAGCCAGTTCCATTGAACGATGCTCAAAAGCAGGCTCACATAGCGAACATCAAAAAGCTACTAAAAGAAAAAGACGCTGTTTTGATCGCTCACTATTACACGGACCCTGAAATCCAGGCACTCGCTGAAGAGACGGGTGGTTTCGTAGGTGATTCGCTAGAGATGGCTAAGTTTGGTAACCGTCACCCAGCGAGCACACTGATCATCGGCGGTGTTCGATTCATGGGCGAATCCGCGAAAATTCTGACACCTGAAAAGCGCATTTTAATGCCGACACTAGAAGCTGAGTGTTCGTTGGACCTTGGTTGTCCAGCAGACAAGTTCACTGAGTTCTGTGATGCGCACCCAGACCATACTGTTGTGGTTTATGCGAATACATCTGCTGCGGTAAAAGCGCGTGCTGACTGGGTTGTGACATCAAGTATCGCACTTGAGATTGTCGAAAGCCTAGATGCTGAAGGCAAACCAATCATTTGGGGCCCAGACCGTCACCTAGGTTCGTACATTGCTAACCAAACAGGTGCAGACATGCTTCTGTGGCAAGGTGAGTGTATCGTACACGACGAATTCTCTGCTGATGCTTTGAGAAAGATGAAGTCTGTTTACCCTGAAGCAGCAATTCTTGTACACCCAGAATCTCCAGCAAGTGTGGTTGAGCTAGCTGATGCGGTTGGTTCTACTAGCCAGCTGATTAAAAAAGCAAAAGAGTTGCCGCACCCACAAATGATTGTGGCGACAGACAAAGGTATCTTCTTCAAGATGCAGCAATTGGTGCCTGAAAAAGAACTGATTGAAGCGCCAACAGCAGGTGCTGGTGCAACATGTCGTAGCTGCGCACACTGTCCTTGGATGGCGATGAATGGCCTAGAGGCGATTGAAAATGCACTTGAGAATGGTGGTGAGCAACACGAGATCTTCGTTTCTGACGAGCTACGCGTGAAATCTCTTATCCCTTTGAACCGCATGCTTGATTTCGCAGAGCAATTGAACATGCAGGTGAAGGGCAACGCGTAAGCAAGATCTTTACCTTCAGAACTTAAAAGCCAGCATTCGTGCTGGTTTTTTTGTGTCTTTTTCGTGTGTTTTACACCAGATATCTTGTTGATATCCTGAAAATTTCCTAGCATGTAGTTAACTAAATACTTGATTGAGGTGCAGATGGTTATCTGGTTACAGCTCAAGCGTTGGCTTCAGGCGAATCTATTCGTGTTAAACGGGAAGAACTTGTTGGTGGCGTTTGCAGGGTATGTGCTTACGGCATGGCTATTGTTGTTCATTGCGGGTGAGCACGATCTCACGTCCTCAATCACTACCTTCGCGTACTATCTGGTCGTGACGGCTTCAACGGTTGGATATGGTGATTTGTCACCAACCACAGAGCTTGGTCAGTGGGTAGTGATTTTATTTGTGATTCCCGGAGGTCTCAGCTTATTTGCTGCTTTGCTCGGTAAGGTCGCAACCGAGGGTGTTGAATATTGGCGTGCAGGTCTGTTGGGTAAAAGGAGAATTCGAGTGGAAAACCACATTTTAATGTTAGGTTGGAATGAGCAAAGAACGATACATCTTATAAGAATGTTACAGCATGAAGAGACTGGTAAGCGCCCAATTGTGTTGTGTACTCGTTCTGATATAGAAAACCCTCTTCCGGGAGAGATCAACTTCGTTAAAGTGAACAGCTACACCGATGGTAAAGAGATGGAAAAGACAGGCATCGAGTCGGCAAGCTGTATCTTGATTGATAATCCAGAAGATGACATTACTTTGTCAGCAGCCCTGTATTGTGCGAATCGCAACCCTGATGCTCACTTGTTGGTCTATTTTAAAGACGAAGCCTTAAGTGATTTGCTCCACAAGCACTGTCCAAACTCGGAGTGTATTCCGGCAGTGGGCGCGGAAATGTTGGCTAAAGCGGCTGTAGATCCGGGTTCGAGCGCTTTGCACCAAGAGTTGCTTAGCTCGACACGGGGCATGACGCAATACTCCACTTACTATCCAGAGAATGCAGAAACAACAACGGTAGCGCCTATCTTTAGTGTTTTCAAAGAGCGTTATCAAGCGACGTTGATCGCAATAGATCACGGTGAGGGGCAGGGGATCGAGCTTAATCCTGAGTTGAACGTTGAAGTCAGTGGAGGATCAAAGCTCTTTTATATTGCGGATGAGCGAATCCCAGAGTTCAACTGGCAAACCATTACAAACAAATAGTGGAACCGAGTAATCCTTGGTTAACGAGATCAAAAAAGGCTTCCGATGGGAAGCCTTTCATTCTTTCGTTCATTGCATCATCGCGTGATGCATGCTCGATGTCATTCGTTATTGAGCTTCAGCCAAAGCGATACCGCGTTGCGTCAAGCCACATAGCATAACGGGTACAGCATTGAATATCTCTTCAAACTGCTCCAAGCCTTCAACGCCTTGCTCTGCTAGTGTCGCAATAGAAGTCTCTGGATCGTAAAGCATGCTGATAGAAAGTAGAACGCCGCCAACCAGTGCGTTGTCTTCACTCTCTTCAGGCATCAAGGTTTCCCAGTCATCACGAGCGATCTGCCAACCTTGTAGCAGGCCCTCACAGAAATCACGAGTTGCTTCGTTCACTACTTCTTCTTCATCTAACTGACAAGCTTGTGGCCAAGCCCAGTTGCCTTCCATTAAAGCTGGGCGAGTTTCATTCCAAAGCGCAATGATAAGCTCAATATAGCTCTCTAATTGTTCGCCATCAGTGAAAGGAGCAACTTCTTCACCGCCCCATAAGAATGGAAGCCATTCGTGCGGCGTTAACACGTTCGGCGCGGCTGCCATAGCAGTCACAAAGCCAAGTGTTTTGTGTTCTGTGATGAGTTTGCCTTCCAGCTCAGGAAGCGCAAGAATTTCTTGTAGTGTCAAACTGAAGTACCATAGTAGGTGAAACAAATTTGTGCTTATAGTACCAATCTTGCTGTCGCAATCAAAACCCAATCTAAAAAGGCTTGATGTAACTGGATATAGTCGCTAGCTTAAATAAAAAAGCAACAATAAAACTATATGCAGATACGTTCCTCTCTTAAGAAAAAAAGCATGGTTGCGCTTGGATTGTACCTAGCGACCTTTATTGCCATCATCGGCAGTGTCACCTATTTCGTTGTTGAATCGCCTGTAAGAGCCAAGCTCCAGCAGAACCTAGACTTAAGGGCAGAAATCCTTTCATCATTAATTGAGGCACCACTCAATAGCTCAGAGGGCTTTTTACACAGCCTGGTGGGCCTTGCACAAGCTCAACCTGACTCAAAATTGCTGGCTCGTCATTTCAAATCGATTCTTGCGACCAGTGACGATACCATTATCAGTGCTGGTATTTGGCCAGAACCTTATGTGTACGAAGCAGATCGAGAACGAGACAGTTACTTCTTTAATAAAGCTGACGACGGAAAAATCGACCAGCTTTTCTCTTACAACAACCCTAAGTCGATGCTGTACCACCAAGAGGCGTGGTACGCATCTGTCGTAGAAAAGCCTGTTGGCACGGTATCTTGGAGTGATGTCTACTTAGATCCATATACTCACATTCAAATGATTACAGCTTCAGCCCCTTTTTATTTGGATGGTAAGTTCTCGGGGGTCGCGACGGTGGATTTATCTTTAACCGAGCTTCTAAACTTCATAAAAAGCCACGCCGAAGAGTACGACCTCGGTATTACCTTACGTGATCAACATCAACAAATATTGGTGACACACAATTTCAATCTGGTTGAAGGCATTTATATCAGTAAACACAAGTTTGGTCAGTTTGATTGGCAGGTCGATGTCGTCAACTCCAAGCTATTAGTCGCTGATGAAGTATCTAGGCAGGTAATGAGTATTGAATGGGGTATCGCACCGTTCCTACTCTTGTGTGTGATGGCCGGCTACTACCTACTAAATCGCTATCTAATCAGTCCAATTACCACCATTGCAGCTAAAGTTGATGGCTCCAAGGAGGGAGGCGTCATAGATGTTAACTATCAAAGCCAAGATGAGATTGGTTATCTGATAAAAACATTCAATGAAAAAACCGTATTCCTTGAAGCTGAGAAAGTAAAAGCGCAGGCATCAACTAATGCCAAAACGGCTTTCCTAGCAACACTCTCTCACGAGATAAGAACGCCAATGAATGGGGTTCTTGGTACCGCACAAATCCTTCTTAAGACGCCCTTAAACAGCGAGCAAGAGAAACACCTGCGCAGTTTGTACGAATCTGGCGATCATATGATGACGCTACTTAACGAGATCTTGGACTTCTCCAAGATAGAGCAGGGTAAGTTAGATCTTGATAATACCCGTTTCCCACTCGACTCACTGATTGGCAGTATTAACAGTGTCTACTACACCTTGTCTGCGGAGAAAGGGCTGCAATTTAAGGTCTACACCGAAGTGGCAGCTGGTCGTTGGTACTTCTCTGACAAGGCACGTCTGCGTCAGGTTCTGTTTAACTTGCTCAATAACGCAGTGAAGTTTACCTCGCGCGGCTTTGTTGAAGTCTACTTCAAAGAGGTTATCCGAAATGGCAACACCTACCTGAACATTCGGGTTCGTGACACCGGTATTGGGATCTCCAAAGAAGCTCAAAAACGTATCTTCAATCCATTCGAACAAGCTGAGTCTTCTACCACGCGCCGTTTTGGTGGTACCGGGCTTGGGTTAGCGATTGTGAAAAAAATCACTGAGTTAATGGACGGAGACATTCAAGTAACCAGTGAAGAGGGAATTGGCACCAGTTTTGATGTGAACTTGAGAATTGAGCCTACAGAACCCGGAGAGGTCGAAAGCCTACCGCATTCGAAGCTTAACTACTCAGGTTTAAAAGTCCTTATTGTGGAAGACAACCGCACTAATACAGTGATCATTGAAACCTTCATGAACAATAAAGGCTTTAGCTGTAAGAGCGTTGAAAACGGAGAACTTGCGATTCAGGCAGTGGCTTCTGAGCGCTTTGATTTGATTCTGATGGATAATCACATGCCAGTGATGGACGGTGTAGAGTCAACGACTGCGATACGCGCATTGGCTGACGATATGTCATCGGTGCTTATTTTTGGGTGTACTGCCGACGTCTTTAAAGAGACTCGTGAGCGAATGATTGGGGCTGGGGTAGATTACATCATAGCTAAGCCCATTGATGAGCGAGAGCTTGATGATGCGCTATTTAGGTTCTCTAACAAGCTCTATCAATATCACGGCTCTCAACCATCGTCGAATGAAGAGCCTGTGATCAAAGCTCCCGACAACACTGAGGAGCTCTTGGTGACTCTGTACATTGCACTTGAAGATCAAAGTATAGAATTAGCAACGTTTGCGTTGGAGAATCTACTTATCCATATCGAGCCGACGGAGGATTCTTTGCTTCCGTCATTGTTGACTCAAGCCATTCAAGAGCTTTCAAAAGGGCGCTTTCCTTCACAAGAACTCATCAACTCAATAACCGTTAATATTCCAGTTGAATAATTGTATTTAAATTACAGGAAATGAAGTACGGTTTGAATAAAAATTGAGCTAGATCTGTTTTTTTGGTCGAAGTAACTGGTTTTATTGTCAATTCTGGTTGTAAATTTACAACTTTATTTTAAATTTGAAATCTATAACTGCAAATATTGTGTTTTAATAGTGACATAATCTGGTTGGGTGTTGAATTGCCCTTTTTATATGTTACTAAATCACTGAATTGGCAGTGGTATATTTTGGGTTTTATGCGATGAAGTCTCGTGGGCCATTTTGTATTCGTAACGCAGCAGCGGATACTTTTGCTATGGTAGTTTTCTGTTTTATCTCTGGCATGATTGTTGAGATTTTTATCTCTGGTATGTCGTTTGAACAGTCTCTTGCATCACGAACGCTCTCTATCCCTGTGAATATTGCGATCGCATGGCCTTACGGTGTTTTTCGTGACTGGGTGTTACGTAACGGCGCGAAAATTTCAGACAGTTCATTGGCGAAAAACCTGTCTGATTTAGTTGCGTACGTTTTGTTCCAGTCTCCAGTTTATGCAGGTATCTTGTTCGCGGTAGGTGCTTCAACTGATCAAATCGTTACAGCAGTAACCAGTAACGCAGTGATTTCGTGCGGCATGGGCGTGCTATATGGCTACTTCTTGGATATGTGTCGTAAATGGTTCCGCGTACCGGGTTACTACCAACAAGCGTAATCTTGTTGATATTTGGTTTGTTTTCAAACGAATGAGTTAATTTGTAAGCGAACAGACTAATTAAGGTAACTTTTTTGACAATGCCCCTTGACCAATGCGAGCAGAATCAATAAAGTAGCGCCTCGTTGAGCAACACAGCTTAACAACAAAATTTGGTGAGGTGTCCGAGTGGCCGAAGGAGCACGCCTGGAAAGTGTGTATACGGAAACGTATCGAGGGTTCGAATCCCTCCCTCACCGCCATATTCCAGAAAGCCTAGCAGCAATGCTAGGCTTTCGTCGTTTTAGTGCTAAGAAAACTAAGCGCAAATATCAAAAAACATATCTTTAGCTATTTACTTCAAATTCCTTCTTTTCTCTTTACGTCGTTGTCCCTGTCACTTCTATTCTCACTTGTCCCTGATGTTTAATGTCATCTTCGTCGTCACCGCTGTCTTAGATTCCTATGCCATTGAAACTAATAGGTAAAAGTGGACTTGAATGCTGCTTGTAAAAGGGCATTTGAGCTTGTGTTGTTTGAGAAGCTTTAAACAACGTGTTCTAACCGTGATGGTGATCATGAGTCATTCTGTGTTTACGTATTTTTACTTGAAAAATATGATTATAAGAACATAATGAACGTAAAATTTACGTTTGTAGTCAGAGGGACCAGTGTGAGTGAATCGAAAACTGAGGCCGACTTAAAGAAAACAACGATACATGAGGCTGCAAAAATCGCAGGTGTATCAATTGCTTCTGTCAGTCGAGCTTTAAATAACAAACCCGGCATCAGTGAGAAAACGCGTAAACGTATTCTAGATATTTGTAAGGATTTGGGTTACGTACCGAGTACATCGGCACGCGAGCTCATGGGGAATCATAAAAATACCATTGCGATTTCTCTAGGACCTATCGATTTTTACGCTTCACGCTACTTGGGTATGCTTTGGCCGTCTCTCTCTGCAGCGATTCGCAACTCAGGACGTAACTTGTTGCCTGTGAGTTTTGGCGAGGTGGACTTACAACAAGTGGGTGGTGCGATTTTATTAGGTATGACCGCTAACGATCCGCGTGTCGAAACCTGTAAGGACCTTGGCTTGCCTTTTGTCTGTATTGGAATGAGCGAAGGTTCATTTTGGGTCGCTCCTGATGACTTTAATGGTGGCCGTGAGGCAACGCAACACCTTGTAGATAAAGGGTTAAGCGATATCTGTTTCGTGACACCTACGACATACGGTGATGGTTATCAATTCCGCCATCAAGGCTATATGTCAGTAATGGCGAGTAATGCACTTCCCATTAGAGAGCTAAGGACAGGCCATGATCCACTAGGTGAGATTGCCGCATACCGATACTTTATTTCGATGGATAAGCAGCAACTCGACGGTTACCAAGGGTTTGTTTGTGAAAGCGATGAAACAGCGCTTGGTGTGATCGCTGCTTTGAAAGACCGTGGATATCGTGTCCCAGAAGACTTTTCGGTTGTTGGCTATGATGGCTTGCCAGGAATCTCTAAAACTTTAACAACCGTTGTTCAAGACACTGACAAGATAGCGGCGAAAGCAGCCTCAATGCTTGAGCTAGCAATATTAGGCGAACAGCCTGTTGGTGCTGTAGTGCCTATTACATTGAAGCTCGGTGAAACGACATAAACACATAGTTTTACCTATTACCTAAAAAGGGCATATCGAAAGATATGCCCTTTTTATATAACCTAACGAAAAATTTACTCAATTGTGACATTTATAGGGCTCGTTACGTACTTTTTATAGGTTTTTATAGGAGTAAATGTCCCATAAATGGATAATTATGGCTCTAAATTAGATCCTGATCACTAAAATAGATATACCAAACGTTGCTCAAAACGAAACTGTGATCGATTTAACGTAAGCGTTTACGTAAACTCTGCATAATACCCTCAGATTTTGAAATTAAGGAACTGAGGGCAACATGAAAAAAACAATATTGGCGGCATCCCTACTTGCTGCAAGCCTATCTGCAACCGCAACTGAAAAGACGGAAGTTACTATCGCTGGGTGGGGTGGTAATGACGTTGTTGTGCTGAACAACTTGGTAAAAGAAGTATTGGCCGATGATTTTGAAGAAGCGGGGTTAACCGTTAAATACCAAGCGGTCGAAGGTGATTTCTCTCAGTTTATAACTAACTCTTTGTCTGCAGGTACAGCACCAGATGCTTTTTATGTTGATGTAGTTTTCGCTAACACTTTGGTCAACTCGGGTAAGGTCGCTGCAAACAGCGAATCGCTAAATAGTGTTAGCTCTGCCGTTATTCCAAGCCTCAATAGCGCGTTTACGTTAAATGGTAAACAGTATGGAATTGCTAAGGATTTCAATACGATCGCACTGCAATACAACAAAGATATTTTCGATGACGCCGGCGTTGATTACCCAACTAACAGCGATTCTTGGGAAGATTTACGTAAAAAGCTGATCGCGGTGAAAGATGAACTAGGCGATGAAGTATCAGGTATCTGTGTTATGCCTGATTACGCACGTTTTGCTCCATTCGCATTGGCGACAGGCTGGAAGCCATTCAATGAAGAAGGCAAGACCGTACTGGATGAGAACTTCGAGCGCGCATTCAACTTCTATACAGGCTTAGTTTCTGAAGACGAAGTCGGCATTCTAGCCACTGACCTTGGTCAAGGCTGGGGTGGAGGTTGTTTCGGTACAGAAGAAACAGCAGTCGCACTTGAAGGCAATTGGATCAGCGGCTACCTACGTGATAAAGCGCCAAACCTTCCTTACGGCACAACGCTAATGCCAACGGATCCGAAAACGGGTGAACGTGGCAACCTTCTATTTACTGTTGCATGGGGCGTAAATGCGGACGGTAAAAATATTGAAGCAACACAAAAGGCGGTTGAAATCCTTACGAGTAAAAAAGCACAAGAGTGGGTATTGGACTCTGGTCTCGCACTACCTAGTCGTGAATCTCTAAGCGACGCGAAATTCTTTGAGGTTGAAGATTCAGAGAGTGAGCTGGCAAAACAAGTCTTCAAAGGTGCACTTGAAGATAATGTTGAACCTTTTGCCTTTGGTGATTATGGCACGGCTTGGATGACTCCAATCAATGAAGCGCTGAACTCTGTACTGCTTGGTCAAATGACGCAAAAAGAAGCGCTCAAGATGGCACAAGCGAAATACGATGCATTGATGGCTAAGTAGTAGGGCGAACGATGAACTCTTTACGTTTACGCCAACAAGTTTACGGGTGGCTCCTCGCTGGGCCATTTGTTCTGACTTTGGTGGTGTTCTTTCTCTATGCATTGGTTCGAACGGTTTACTTCAGTTTTACTGAATATGATCTGTTTAGCGATGCAGTTTGGGTTGGTTTAGCGAACTTCAAGGCACTGCTTACCGACGACCTGTTTCTATTATCTTTAGCTAATACGATTTGGTTCTCTCTAATCGTAACCTGTGTGCAAACGGTGTTAGCGCTTGGTTTAGCAATCCTAGTTAACTCAAAGATTCGTGCGAAAAGCTTCTTTAGAACAGCCTTTTACCTACCAAGCATTCTTTCCAGTGCTGCGGTTACGCTGATTTTCATTTGGTTCTACCAAAAGAACGGTTACCTAAATGGTTTTGTTACAGATGTAGTGAACCACTACCCACACATTAGCTGCTTTGTGCTTGTAGCAGTCGCCACGCAATTTGTTCTGGTTACGAAAGATCGCATCAAGGGGCTACCTGTCGGTTGGTTTGACCCTGCATGGGCAATCCTTTCAGTGATTGTTGCGGGTATCGCTACCTTTATTACGAGTGCGGTTGGCTGGATTGAAGTGACCAAAGATGTGGTTGAAGTGAACTGGTTGAATACTCGTGACCACGTTGGTCCTATGCCACTGACTCTTTGGGCGATTGTTATTCAGAACATCTACACCACGATTCCGACGTTCATGCTGCTATTCCTAGCGGGATTGCAAGGCATTCCAGGTGAGCTTTACGAAGCAGCACACATTGATGGGGCGAACAAGTGGCAACAGCACTGGAACATTACGATTCCACAACTGGCTCCAGTGACATTCGTTGTCGTGACCTTCTCGATTATCGGTACGCTACAGATGTTTGACCAAGTCGCTCTGCTAGGTTCGGCAGCTCCGCTTGAGTCTCGAATCACACTGGCTTACTACGTTTACCACAATGCTTTCCCACCGGGTGGCACACCACAAATCGGTATGGCGAGCGCAGCGGCATTGGTATTGGCATTCATTACATTGGCAGTGGTTTATCTGCAGAAAGTCTTTGGAGTAAAGGAGAAAGCAGATGGCTAGTCAAACCATGACGTCAAAAGATGATGCAACTCCCGTGGCATCTATGGAGCAGGTTGCAAAGTTTCAAGCGCGACGCCGCTGGGCAAAAGTGGCTTGGGTATACAGTGCATTGATTCTAGTTGCAACGGTAATGCTAGGTACATTTGTGGTCGCTTTCCTAGCGAGCTTGAAGGATGACCCACTAGAGCAGCCGTTTAAATTCAGCTTTGCTCAGGTTCAACCGAGTAACTGGGGTGCGGCTTACCAGTTAGGTCAACAAGGCAATAACGCACCTATGTTCGGTGGTTTTGCTCCGGGTGCAGAGGTTAACTTCACAGTGACTTATGCGGTGGAAGAGGGCAAGGAATTCAAAGTTCCGACTATCGAAGTGCCGCGTCGCCGCCCTGGTACCGGCATGGCCGCAGCAACGGTGACAGACTTTGCCTCTGATTACGCTGTTGTAAGTGAACCGCAACTGGTTGATTCGAACGATAACGTTACCTTCGTTGAAAAGCGTGGCCGTAAAGAGCTAACCAAGCAAGGTCAAAGTCAAACTTGGGAATTTAATATTCGCTACAAAGGAAATGGTCCTGAAATTGCGACGCTTCCTCTGACGGTGGAAGCGCCACGTGGCCAAGTTCTCATTGATAGCACGCTAGCACCAAGCAAGATGGAACGTCGCGGTCGAGTTGCGGCATGGGATAACGCAGCGCCAGGTTTGATTGGTTATGTATTTAAGTCCTACGTCCGCGTGTACACCGAATCCGTCAGCCTAGAAACCGGTAAAAGCTTGTTTATGAGCTGGACCATCAACTCGTTCTTCATCGCGATTGGTAAGGTTCTACTGACATTGTTCTTCGCTTGTACAGCAGGTTACGCCCTAGCTCGATTGAAGTTCACCGGTGCACGTGCAGTGTTTGCGTTCATGTTGTTCAGCATGATGATCCCAGGTCAGGTAACGTTTATTTCAAACTACCTCATCTACAAAGATATCGGTCTATTGAATACGCCTTGGGCGGTCATTACGGCAGTGGTGGCATCGGGGCAGGTTCTGATTATGAAGCAGTTCTTCGAGAACATTCCAAAAGAACTTGAAGAAGCCGCAATCGTAGACGGCGCAAGCCCAGCCGTGATTCTTTGGAAAGTATTTATGCCACTGGCGAAGCCAGCCATTCTGTCGGTAACAATCCTTGGGTTCCAAGGTGCATGGAATGACTTCTTCTGGCCGCTTGTGGTGATTAACAGCCCAGCTGACGCATTTACGCTTCCTGTTGGTCTATTGAGTTTACGTAACGCTTATGGCGTAGCAGGTGACTGGAACCTGATTCTGGCGGGCGCGTTCCTGTCGACAATCCCAGTACTGATTGTATTTATGGTATTTCAACGTTACTTCGTTGGTAACGATATTTCTTCCGCTGTTAAAGGTTAAATTTCGGGGATATTTAAGATGTTTATGAACTACACCGCTGGTCAAGGCGAACTAAAAAATTGGATCGTTGAAGAAACGGCATTTGATTCAGCACTTCAAGGTAAATGTGAAGTAGTAATGAGCCAAGGCAATGGCTACATGGGTGCGCGTAGTGCAACGGAAGAAAAGTACGTAGGTCAAGTACGTAACCTATTCGTAGCAGGCACTTACAACAAATTTGATGAAGAGGAAGTAACAGAGCTTCCAAATGCGGCTGACATGAGCTCAATTGAAATCTTTATCGACGGTCGTCGTTTCCACCTAGAGTCTGGCGAAGTAAGTAACTACTCTCGTCGCCTAAATGTGAAGAACGGTGAGTTGACTCGTGAGTTCACATGGACAAACTCAGAAGGTAAAGCTTTTGAGATGCGCTTCCGCCGCTTCATCTCTCAAGCGAATCTTCACCTAATGGCGTTCGACGTTCAAGTTAAGGCTGTAAACAGCGATGCGAAAATCGAAATCCGTTCGGGCGTTGATGCTCAACTGTCAAACTCAGGCGCTCAGCACTTCCACGAAGGTGAGAAGCGTATTTATGACAAGCGCTTCATTGAGCTTCTACAACACACGACAGAAAGCAAAGTTGATTTCGTATTCCTAACGTCTCACCGTTACTTCGTAAATGGTACAGAAGTTGAGATCGACCCAGGTCTACAGATGGACCGCCGTAAGGTATGGCTGAACATTCATCAAGAGCTAAAAGCAGGCGAGACATTTGGTACTGAGAAAGTGGGTGTTGTACACACTTCTCGTGACAAGCAGTTCGATGTTGAAGGCTATGAGCTACAAGCTCTACGTGACCACGCGCTAACTAACCTAAAAATGAACGCTGACCGCAGCTTTGACGAGCTACTAGCAGACAGTGCAGTTGAATGGGATAAGCGTTGGAGCAACATGAGCATCACCATCGGTGGTAACGATTTTGACCAACTCGCGACTCGCTTTGCTCAGTACCAACTGAATATCTTTACGCCAATGCACGACTCTCGCTTCGGCATCGGTGCGAAAGGTCTATCTGGCGAAGGCTATAAAGGACACTCATTCTGGGATACAGAAGTCTTCATGCTTCCGTTCTTCATCTACACAATGCCAGAAGTTGCACGCAGCCTACTAGAGTACCGCTTCAAAACACTTGGCGGCGCACGTAAGAAAGCAGCAGACAACGGCTACATCGGTGCTCAGTTCCCATGGGAATCTGCACTAACAGGTGAAGAAGTAACGCCAGTATGGGGTGCAGTAGACATCATCACGGGTAAGTCGACGAAGATTTGGTCTGGCTTTATCGAGCAGCACATCACGTGTGATATCACTTACGCACTGTGGCAGTACTACCAAATCACGGGCGATCAGAAGTTCATGGACGACATGGGCTACGAGATCATGTTCGACACAGCAACATTCTGGACAAGCCGCCTAGATTGGCTAGAAGACCGCAACATGTGGGGTATCTGTAACGTAATCGGTCCTGATGAGTACAAAGAGCACATCGACAACAACGCGTTCACTAACTACATGGCAGTAGAGAACATCAAGCTAGCGATTCGTTACTACGAAGACCTAGAAGCGTCTAACCCAGAGCTACTGGCTAAGCTGTCTGACAAGTTGAACCTAGTTGAAGCTCGCAAGATGTGGCTAGAGCGCGTAGATGACATCTACCTACCGCAACCGCGTGAAGAAGATAAGATCATCCCACAAGACGATACTTACCTACAGAAAGAAATCATTGACCTAACTAAGTACAAAGAGCAGCCGTTCGTTGGTGGTTTGTTCCAAGACTACAGCCTAGATCAAGTGAACGAGATGCAGGTTTCTAAGCAGGCAGACATCATGGTTCTTTTCCTACAGCAGGAAGATAAGTTTGACCTAGAAACTAAACTTGCGAACTGGAACTACTACGAGCCGAAAACGCTACACGATTCGTCTCTAAGTCTATCAACTCACTCGGTACTGGCGTCAGATGTGGGTAACCCAGAGTTATCTTACGACCTGTTCCAACAAGCGGCGTCTATCGACATCGGTCAAAACATGAAGAGCTCGGATCACGGTATCCACGCAGCGTCTATCGGTGGTATGTGGCAGTGTGTGGTATACGGCTTCGGTGGTGTACGTATGTTGGGTGGCGAGCTTCGCATCAACCCTAACCTGCCGAAACAGTGGGATAGCGTTAACTTCCCAATCTACTGGAAAGGTGAGCGTCTAGAAGTAACGGTAGACAACGCACAAGTAAGCATTGTTCGTCCAGAGTTTAACGGTCAACCACTTAACATCGAAGTTGCGGGTGAGCCACGTGTAATCGAATCAACAGAGGCTGTGTTCAATGTGTAAGGCATTTATTTTCGACCTTGATGGCGTAATTACTGACACCGCTGAACTGCACTACCAAGCATGGCAGCGTATGGCGAACGAAGAAGGCTACTACTTCGACCGCGAAATCAACGAGCAGCTACGTGGTGTATCTCGCGAAGCGTCTCTAAAAATCATCCTAGATGGTCGTGAGATCAGCGAAGAGAAGTTTGCAGACCTAATGAAGCGCAAGAACGACTACTACGTTGATCTGCTAAACACGATTTCTGCAAAAGACGTTCTGCCAGGTATCGAGCAGTTCCTACTCGAGCTAAACGCACGTGGTATCAAGGTAGCACTGGCGTCAGCAAGTAAAAATGCGCGTCCAATCCTACACCGCCTTGGTCTAACATCGTTGTTTGATGCAATCGGTGATGGTTGGTCAGTACAGCGCTCTAAGCCTGCGCCAGATGTATTTATTCACGCTGCAGGCCAAGTAGGCGTAAACGCTGATGAGTGCATTGTGGTTGAAGATGCAGAAGCGGGTGTAGACGCAGCGAAAGAAGCAGGCATGCGCGTTGTGGGTATCGGCCCTGATGAGCGTGTTGGTCATGCAACATGGCGCTTCGAGGATACAGCTGAGATGAAACTCGCTGCAATCCTGTAAAGCAAATCGCTAGCAAAAATTAGCTTTACACATAATAAGAAAGGGGCAGCTTGCCTGCCCCTAATACGCCCAACAAGGCGAAAGAATTAGAACGTAGGTAGAACAATGGCACGCTTAGAACTGAAGAACATCAACAAAATCTATCCAGATGGTGCGCACATCATCAAAGACGCCAACTTAGTTATCGAAGACGGTGAGTTCACGGTTTTTGTTGGCCCATCCGGTTGTGGTAAATCAACTATGCTGCGCATGGTCGCCGGCTTAGAAGAGATTTCTTCAGGCGAAATGTGTCTAGACGGCGAGGTAGTGAATAACCTGTCTCCTACGGATCGTGGTATTGGGATGGTTTTTCAATCCTACGCACTCTACCCACATATGACGGTAGAAGAGAACATCGCATTTGGTCTGAAACTGGCGAAAAAGCTCAGTGCAGACGAAATCAAAAAAGCAGTTAAAGACGTCGGCGAAATGCTTGAGCTGACAAACCTGATGAAGCAAAAACCAAGTCAACTTTCTGGTGGTCAGCGTCAACGTGTGGCGATTGGTCGTGCGATTGTCCGCAACCCGAAACTTTTCCTTCTTGATGAACCGCTATCGAACTTAGACGCGTCACTGCGTGTTCGTATGCGTCTTCAATTAGCGGAATACCACCAGAAATTGAAATCGACGGTGATTTACGTAACACACGACCAAGTTGAAGCGATGACCCTTGCAGACAAAATCGTGGTACTGCGTGATGGTGCGATTGAGCAAGTCGGTTCGCCGTTAGATCTTTACTACTTCCCGAAAACTCTGTTCGTTGCAGGCTTTATTGGTTCACCAAAGATGAACTTACTGCCAGCGACACTGATTTCTGCTTGTGAAGAAAAAGCACACGTAGAAGTGGGGGACTACAAATTTGAAGCGGAAGTGAATGCTCAAGGAGCGACACAAGGTGCGCTAATGACATTGGGCATTCGTCCCGAAGATATCCACCTAGATGAGAAAGGCGTTGGCGTTATCGTTGAAGGTCTTGAGCGTCTTGGTACGGAATCATTGCTTTACACGACACTGGTGCGCGGCGGCCAAGAAGTTTTAGTGCGCGTTCCGGGTACGGTACATGTTGAAGTAGGGCAGCGCTTGAACATCCGCATCCCTGCTGAAAAATGTCATCTATTTGATAGCAAAGGTAAGGCATACGAGCGTGGTCATACGCTTAATGACCTAATCACGTTGCCACCTCAAGTGCAGCAAGCAAGTTAATTACGATAAGAATAATAAAAAAGCCCGCGGGCGAGCGGGCTTTCGATTACTGCGTTAGCAACGGTTGCAGCCAATGCCAACGTAAACATTAATGCCTGTTGTAGCAGGTACCAATAATTGCTCCTCATCGGAGCGACAGTAACATAGTGATAATAAGGTAATAATCATGAAAAAAACAGTAGTGGCTTCCTCTGTTCTCTTAGCTCTCGCTTTTTCTGGTGTTTCATTCGCTGAAGAAACGGACGTAACCAAGGAAAACCAAGACCAAGAATTGGCAAAAACCGTTGAGCAGTTGAAATCTGAGTATTCCACCGCCGAGCTATTAACTGCATTGGATGTTCCAAAGCAAGAAGAGAGTAAATTTCACGGCACACTAGGTTCTAACGTAGAAGTTGAACGCTTGATCCGCGATGACGGCGTGAATGAAGGTAAAGTGAAATACACCATCGCGCAAGGTAGCTTCCGCCATGATGACTTACCGGGTTGGGACTTTGGATTCTACTCTGGTCGTGAAGAACTGTTTACTGGCAACCTAAAGCATGCTGACTACAACCGAGGTGTAAACTCGATTCAAGAAATCTATGTTAACCGCAGCTACAACCACGAAAAAGGTAATATCGGTTGGGGTGTGAAGTTAGCCGGTGAAAGTATTGACCAACGTACGACTCCGGGCGGTAAAGTGTTTGGTTCTTACCAGCTGACCGATCGTTTAGGAATGCATGGTTACGCGCTTTACCATGTTGAATACAAGCGTGGTACGGGTGAATTTCCATACTGGGAAGTTGAGCCGGGCTTTGGCTACAAAATCAATGACAACACAGGTGCGTGGTTGAACTTCCGTTACCAAGAAGGTCAATGGAATGCGAAAGATGGCTACTCTGAAACTGAAACAGAATGGATCATCAAGCCGGGTATCTGGCATAACTTCGGTAAGCTGTCTGCGTCGCTATGGGGTGAATTTGGTTTATTCGAAAAGACTGTTGATGCAACAGGTGCTCATGCGTGGACGGAAGACTACTCTAAGCTAGGTGTATCTGCTAACTACCCACTTTCAAAGAGCTGGCGCATGTTTGGTGAAGCAAGCTACAAGAAGATTGACTTCACAAGTGGCCCACAACGTGACGAGTTCGATGGTTACATCCCACTGTTCATCCTAGGCGTCAACTACAGCTTCTAGTCTAAATTTTCATCCCTCCTTCAAGCGAAGGGGGGAACTCCACTCTTTTTAGTATTTCTAGTTTCGGACTGGCTTTGGCGGCAACAGGTCCTTTTTGGAGCCTAGGTTTAGGCTCCTTTTTTATCGCCTATTCGAACCTAGACATATTTTTAACAACATCGGTATCGGCTTATGAGCGAACAATATCGCCCTTCACTTCATATGACTCCTGAATCTGGCTGGATGAATGACCCCAACGGATTGGTCTACTTCAACGGCCAGTATCACCAGTTTTACCAATATTACCCTCATGACACGGTATGGGGGCCAATGCATTGGGGACACAAAACCAGTGATGACCTAATCAATTGGCAAGAGCATAGTCCAGCGCTTTACCCAGATGATTCAGGCATGTGTTTCTCTGGCAGTGCGATTGTTGATTGGAATAATACCTCTGGTTTGTTTGAAGATGACAAGCCGGGCTTATTGGCTTTCTACACCTCGTTTATCCAACCGAAAGTAACCCTTGCTGATGGCTCGGAAGTGGAAGACCCTATTCAACAACAGTCTCTAGCGTACAGCCAAGATGGCATGACTTGGATGAAGTATGCTGATGGCGCGCCGATTATCCCAGCTCGTGGCAACCCTGACTTTCGTGATCCGAAAGTGCTCTGGCATGAAGAGAGCCAAGCTTGGGTAATGGTGGTCTCGTGTGGGCAGCATATTGAGTTCTACCGCTCAACCAACCTATTAGATTGGCGTTTAGTGAGCGAGTTTGGTTATCGCCATGGTGCACACAGCAAAGGCCCTTGGGAATGTCCGGATCTGTTTGAGATGCAGGTAGAAGGCAGTGAAGAGACTCGCTGGGTGTTAGTGGTTGGTATCGGTGAAGGCGCGCATTGTGGTGGCGCAGGCACACAGTACTTCATTGGCGATTTTGATGGTGAGACCTTCACTAACCATAATCACTCAGAGACCGTTCTATGGTTAGACTTCGGTCGTGATTACTACGCCACACAATCTTTCTCTGATATTCCAACACAAGACGGTCGTCGTATCGTGAGTACTTGGATGAGTAATCATCAATACTCACTCGAACTGCCAACGCAAGCATTCCGCAGCTCTATGGCGATGCCACGTGAGTTATTCCTATTTGAAAGCAAAGCAGGTTTGAGAGTCGGGCAGCGTTTTATCAAAGAGCTTAATAAGGCGTTAAGCATTGATGCGCAAGAGATCTTACCAAGTGATGAGCAAGCGGTAAGTATTTACAGCCAACATAAGACAATGAAGTTCAGCGCGCATTGTGAGCTTGAAGCTGAGCAAACTCTGCACTTAAACCTGTATCAAGACACGCCAGCTTTCTTTGAATTTAAACGCTCGGAAAAAGGCATTGAAGTGCGCTCGGTGCGTCGCGGTCAGTTTGGCAAATCGCGCATTGATGAGTACTTCCCACACGACTACCGAATCGAGCTTCCTGTCGAGAGCAAATTCCAATTTGAGGTGTTGATTGATAAAGGCTCGGTCGAGCTCCTGATTAATGGTGGTGAGTTCAGTTTCACCAATCTTGTTTATGCCCAAAATACCGATGCTAGCGTGGTACTTAGTGTCGATAGCGGCAGCTTAAACCTAGCCAATGTCCAAGTAGCCAGTCTAATGGGAGACAAATAATGTTATCGGAACAACAAGCTCAAAAGGCATTGAACCAAGTACTGGATTCAGTTGAACTACCAAAGCTTACCAAAAAAGATGAGAAGGTATTTTTAGAACGTCTAGAGCAATACTTCCCATCGTTGATCAGTAAATTGCATGAACTTTACGGTGAACGCTACGACTTCTTCCTTCATCTACAAAAGCTGGTGGTTGTGCTCGCGAAAGCGTTCGCTGGCCGTAAGCGAAAGTGGAAGAACCTAGATGAAAAGCGATTGAAGAACCCAACTTGGTACCGAAGCGAAAAAATGCTTGGTATGGCGGTATACGTTGACCTGTTTGCAGGAGACCTGAAAAAGCTACAACAGAAGATCCCTTACCTAAAATCATTGGGTATTAATTACCTACACCTAATGCCGCTATACAAAGCGCCAGAAGGGGATAGTGACGGTGGTTATGCTGTATCGGATTACCGAAAGGTAGACCCGAAGTTAGGTACAGAGAAAGACTTAGCTCAATTGGCTGAGGCGTTGTCTAATGAGGGTATTAGTCTAGTATTGGACTTTGTATTCAATCATACGTCAGACGAACACCACTGGGCAGAGCAAGCGCGTAAGGGTAATCCTGAGTTTGAAGACTTCTATTACTTCTTCACTGGTCAGCAGGATGTCGACGACTATAACGAAACCTGTCGTGAGATTTTTCCATCCGTACGCCGTGGCAGTTTTACGTATCTAGATGATATCGAAAAGCATGTTTGGACCACCTTCAACAGCTTCCAATGGGATCTGAACTACTCCAACCCTGCGGTGTTTAATGCAATTACTGATGAGATGCTATTCCTAGCGAACATTGGCTGTGAGGGCTTACGCCTAGATGCGCTTGCGTTTATCTGGAAAGAAAAGTGGACACAGTGTGAGAGCCTACCAAAAGCACATACTCTGATTCAGTGTTTCAATACTTGTCTACAAATCGCGGCACCAGCGGTCCTGTTCAAGTCCGAGGCGATTGTTCACCCAGACGAGGTGGCACAATACATCGACAAAGATGAATGCCAGTTATCGTATAACCCATTAATGATGGCGTTGATGTGGGAGAGCCTCGCAACACGCAAAACCGAGCTCCTGACGGCTTCGCTTAAGAAGAGTTTCGAAATCTCAGGTGAGTGTTCATGGGTGAACTACATCCGTTGCCATGATGATATCGGTTGGACGTTTGATGATGCAGTTGCCGAACAGTTAGGCATCAATGGTTTCGAGCACCGTCGATTCTTGAACCAGTTCTATACCGGCAAGTTTGAAGGTTCATTCTCTCAAGGCGTGCCATTCCAAGAAAATCCAACTACGGGCGATTGTCGCGTGTGTGGTTCATTGGCATCTCTAGCGGGGTTAGAAAAAGCTATTGAAGCCGACGATTCACAAGAGATTGAGTTTGCTCTCAAACGTATTCGTCTATTAAACAGTATCAACCTCAGTATTGGTGGTATCCCGCTAATCTACCAAGGCGATGAGTTAGGGATTCTGAACGACCACGCTTATCTAGAGGATGAGTTTAAACGTGATGATACTCGTTGGGTAAACCGTCCCGCAATCACTGCTGATGCGATTAAACTTGCTGAACAATCTGGCAGTTACCAAAACCGAATCAGCCAAGATCTGAAACAGATGATAGCGCTGCGTAAGCAAACCCCAGTGTTTGGAGAGGCGAAAACAGAAATCCTTGAGACCTATCGTCCACACTTGTTTGCGTACTGCCGCAGTCATGAAAATGGTGAAAGCCTGTTGGCGATATGCAACTTTAGTGAAACGGTTCAACATATTCCGGCATCAATTTGTGATGTGTTAGGCAGTCGAGATTGTATTGATATCCTATCTGGGCAACGCATTTCTGAACCGACAATTGTAGTACCGGCCTATGAGGTGATGTGGTTGGTTAAAGGTGCTAAGTCGAGTTAGGTAAAATGGAATGTAATTGAGGGGGGAGATCATCAGTCTGAATTACATTTTGATGAAAGGCTCTGGATAAGAGGAGCTCCATTTATGTCGCTCATTACGTAACTGCGTATTTTGAGCTTTGCTTAGCAATCAAACAGATAGCCAGTTTACGTAATGGCTTCACGAAAACAGAGTATAAAAAGCCTCACAACGTAGTGAGGCTTTTTACGTTAATTTGTTATCAGTGCGTAAAATTATCTAATAAAAACTTACGTCGCGTAAATATAAATCATTGTAAAGTAATGATATTTTCTTTGTCCTCCACGGTTCCATGCACTAAGATCTAAATGTCGCCTTGCCAAAGGTTACTTTGAATCTGATAACTTAGGAGAGCCAAATGAAATATCTAATCGCACTCGCTGTTGCGCTGACTTCTTTGTCTTCTGTTGCTGAGATGCCTAAAAACACTGAACCAGTCATGGCGTGTTATTTCAATGGAAATTTGATCGGTAATATGACTCCGACACAATGCTTTTCAAAAGGGGGCGCTTTGTATCACGTACAGCGCTCTTCATCTCGAACATCCCATTAAATTTACTTTGAGGAAGTCGCCAATTTTATGTTGGTTATACTTCCTCGCTGTTCAACATATTCGACTCACGTTAAGCCCAAAAGCGACTGGACTTCAGCGTTCAACCATCAAGCAAAATCTACGGTCAACAGCAGTCTATTCTCTTGTGCAGAAACCATTGGTGAGCGATGTACTAATGCCGTTTCTTCATTACCAATCCACGCTCCGCCTTTTAATAGCGCGACGTCACCACACGACAACTGTTGAACGTTACTTTCATCTTGGTATAAGCCGGATAGGTGGTCAGGTTGTCCGTTGCTGCCATGTCCAAGCTTAGATCGATCAAGTACATGGTTAGGTAGCCATTGTGTTGCTGTACCATGGAAAGTGGTGACTAATCGGCAAGGGACTCGATCGACATGAAAGCGTGGGCACATAGCGCTGTTTAATGTTGCTAGGCGTACACCAGCATCTTTGAGATCGAATAAGCAACAGAACATATCGACTAGCTCAGCAATGTTCTGAACTAAAGCTGGAGGCAAGTCGTCGAGTGATTTTTGCAATTCTTGATAAGCACTTTCAGAAGAGACGTTCACTGATTTACTGAAATTAGGGTTATTAGTAACAAACTCTTCGATGGCTTGTGTCAGTTCCTCACTGAAAGCACGCTCCCAAACCACCATATTCAGATTGTCTTGATAGATATCTGTAAGCACTGTTGGTAATTTTCCTTTGCTGAACGAGGGTGTATTGCTCGTTTCGGTATCAGCAGCACATTGTTCAGTAGTTTCAGTGTTCATGGTGTTATCCCCAGTGTCTAAATTAGTTAACGCTATATAACATTTCACAGCATCAATAATAGTTGATACTTGAAATGTTATATCATAACAATTGCAGCAATCAAAATGCAGCGACTAAACAACGCTGGGATAACTTTTTCAGTTTGACAGTAGATAGGTGACCTCAAGCACAGATTTTCCCCTAACAACGATATGAAGAAAATTTATCGAGATCAGATAGCAACAAATATGAGAACCTTAGCAAATTGCTGTAGTACAAGGATTTATTATGCATCATTTCAATATACGCGCTTTGGAGTATCTAAATGGGTTGTCTAAGTACGGCTCACTGCGCAAGGCGGCGAAAATGCTCAACGTAGACCCGGCAGCGATGAGTCGCATGCTAGGGCAACTTGAAGCTCAGGTTGAAATGAAAGTATGGGAGCGCAATAACCGCCAATCGTATTTGACCGAGGCTGGTAATGAGTTGCTTAATCACTATCGCAACATTATACGCAGTGAAGCGGCGGTGCTTTCTCAGCTAACGAAGTTGAAAAACTTAACGGGTGGTAGTGTCAGTATCGCAATCGGAGAGGGCTTCATTACCAACTTGGTATCGAAGCCGATGGAAACCTTTATGACTCGTTACCCTGATATCAATCTGTCGATCGAAATCGCTGGGGCACTGGATGCCGTTAAGTTACTTGAAGATCAGCAGATCGATTTTGCGATTACCTATGCAGCCGCGCCCCATCCTAAGCTTCATACTCATGTAGAGCGCAGTCATCCGCTAGAGCTCATCGTCCCTAAAGGGCATCTTCTAACGTTGAAAGATGAACCGACAACATTGCAAGATCTGCAGGCTTTACCTCTCGCGCTGATCGATAACTCAACTGGTATGGGTAGGCTTGTTCATCATGCAGAGCAGGTTTCACATGTGAGTCTTTCTCCAAAGTTGCAGACCAACTCTGTGAGCGCCTTGAAAAACTTTGTATCAGCTGGGCTGGGCGTTACTTTTATGCCGAAGCTAACGGTCTTGGAAGAGGTGGAATCGGGAGAGATTGAGATAGTGCCGACTGATCTTGAGATCTTGTCTAAAGCTCGAGTGAAAGTGCAGTCACTAAAAGGTCGGGCATTGAGCCCTCAAGCGAGTACATTGCTTGATTTCTTAGTTGAAAACACCCACTTCCTTCGTAGCGATGCAAGTGGGCTGGCTCGATAATCGGCGGAAATTAAGCAGATACAGTATCGTCGATGAGCTGAACGTTTAGCTCTTCTGGGAGTTGGCGATTATTGGTATAGATACGATCAAATCTATCTAGGGGAGCGACTTTTAAGGCTGCAAAACGCCCCCATTTACTCGCGTCTGCGACTAGCCAGCATTCACGGCTGTTGTTGAGAATGGCTTTGGAAAGATCGGCCTCAACTTGTTCATGCTCCATCGCATAGTGGCTCGTTGTGATAGAGCCGCAACCGCAAATACCAATGTCTGCTTCAAAATCAGAGAAGAAGCTAACCACGCTGCTGCCTACCATGTCTTGGTGTTCACGGCGCAGTAAACCGCCTGCTAAATAGACCTCGATTTGCTCGTTAGCTTCTAAAATTCGCGCAACTTGCAGGTTATTAGTGATAACGCGTAGAGCGGGTTTTGCAAGCAGATATTGAGCGATTCGAGTCACGGTAGTGCCAATTCCCATCATTACAGTCGACCCTTCCGGTATCGCATTAGCGACCGCCATTGCGATGCCGTCTTTGACTTCGGACTCAACGCCAGTGCGAAAGCGATAACTGGTGTTGGTTAGTGCGGTCGGCAGGCTCACGCCACCATGTACACGTCTTGCTAATCCTTGTTCGCACAGTTGGTTGACATCACGTCGAATAGTTTGCGTAGTAACAGAAAACTGTTCAGCGAGATGGTCGATCTGAACATCTTGATTGGATTTAAGAGTGGCGAGTATCTGCTTTTGGCGCTGATTTAATTCCATAGTGTTTCACTAAAATTGGTTCGGCATGTCGGTAATGATGTTGTCGACACCCATCTCATAGAATCCTTTCGCTTTCGATGGCTCATTGAGTGTCCATATCTTGAGGATTATACCCGATTCTTTTATCTCATTGGCGATAGAAATATCGAGTAGCTGGTGGTCGATATGAATACTATAAAGGTCTAAGCATAGAAGTGCGTTTAAGCTGTTCTGAGACCACTTATCGCAGATAAAACCGCGTCTTACTTGAGGGTAGTGTGTTTTGCATTGAGCCAACACATCTTGGTTGAAGCTTGAAAACAACAACTTATCTAGCGGGTAATTGATACGTTCAACAGTCGCAAGCACTTCATCGGTCAGTGATTGAGTTGTGTGTTGGTTATAGACCTTTAATTCGAGGTTTAGAGTTACCCCAAGCTCCATACACTTGAGCATCGCCTCTTCCAAGGTGGGAATCGTAATTCCCTCAAATTCTTTATCAAACCAGCTGCCAGCATCTAAGGCTTGAATATCTGCGAGTGTCAGTTCGGATAATTTACCAGTGCCGTTAGTACAACGATCAACGGTTTCATCATGAATAACGACTGGGATTTTATCCGCAGTTAGCTGAGTATCAATCTCTACCCACTTGGCGCCTGCTTGGGCTGCTCGTTCAATACTTACCAATGTATTTTCTGGTGCCAAAAGTGCTGCACCGCGATGGCCTGTGATCATATCAATATCTAATGGTTCATTTGAAAGTTGAGTGAACATTATCTCTCTATTGTTACAGATTCATTACTAAGAATATGAAAATATGGCGGCCAAAGTTGCGTTTTATGGGCAAGATCATATTTCTGATAATGTTCAAATAAACATTTTTATGTTCATATGAGTGTAATAATTGAATCGCATACTCAACCAAAATTTAGCCTTCTATACTCAATTGAAGTAACACATCCAAAACAAAGGATTCAAAATGAAAAAGCTAATAGGAACGGTAATGACAGCCGCGGCGCTTCTTGTCGGTTGTGGTCAGGCAGATGAAGCAGCAACAGAAGCAAAGATTGAGCCGATTGATATCAATATGAGCTTGGTGTTCACTCAGAATGAGCTTCTAACGCAAGAACTAGTCAAAGTCACGGACAAGATTCGTGAACGCACTGATGGCTCAGTTAACATTAAAGTCTTCCCTGGTGGTCAACTGCCTGTTTATAAAGACAACTTAGAGCAAGTAGTAAACGGTGCTAACTGGATTGCTGTAGAAGATCTGACTTACCTTGGTGATTATGTTCCTGATTTTGCAGCACTTGCGGGTCCTATGTTGTACAACTCTTACGATGAATACTTGGCAATGATGGACACAGACTATGTCGCAGGCCTCAAGCAGCAAGCTGAAGAGAAGGGCATTAAGGTATTAAACGCGGACTATATGTTTGGTTTCCGTCATATGATCACCAATAAAGAGATTGTTAACTCTTCAGACATGGCGGGGATGCGTATTCGTGTACCACAAAGCCAACTGTTTATTAGTACACTCTCTGCTATGGGCGCAGCGCCGGCTTCTCTTCCTTTCCCAGAAACATACGCTGGTGTTCAGCAAGGTGTTGTTGATGGTCTAGAAGGCTCTATCTTGACTATGTACTCAACGAAGATCTACGAAGTTGCTAAGAACATGTCGCTAACTAAACACTTCCTTGGCTCTGTTGGTATCTACATTTCTCCAACGTTGTGGGATAAGTTCACGCCAGAACAGCAAGCAATTATCAACGAAGAGCTAGAAGCGGGTGTTGAATCTAATACTCAAGAACTGGTTAAGCTTGATGAAGAATACAAGCAGAAGCTAGAAGAACTGGGTGTGACCTTCAATGAAGTGAACTCTGAAGAGTTTAACCAGCTGACGGCAGACGTTTACAACCAGTTCCCTACTTGGAGCGAAGGTGTTCACGCGACCATCATGAAAGAGCTTGAGACGATTCGTGCGGCTCAATAACGAGTAGAATCCCATTTGTTAACAATAGCGACCCAATAGTTTTGGGTCGCTTGATTCCTATTTACTCGCAGCATTCATAGCGAGTAAATCTAGGAGGAACTCTTGTTTTTATTAAGAAACCTTGAAGAAATTTTAGCGTCGATTGCTATTTCAATCACAGTGCTCGTTGTGATCGTTAATGTGGTTTTACGCTATGGATTTGGCTTTGTTGTCCCTTGGAGCGAAGAGCTCTCAGTGATCTGTTTTATCTGGGCTATCTATCTGGGCATCAGCTCATGCTACAAGCACAAACTTCATATGGGAGTGGATGTGATTGTGGCCATGTTACCAACGCGTCCCAAACGCATTTTTAAACTAGGGGTCTCGGTATTCCTATTGGGCATCAACATTTTGATGTCAGTTCTTAGTTATCAGTATTTGATGCTTTCTAGCAAAGTCACGCCAGTAATGGGGATGTCTTACTTTGCTATAAATGGCGTGCTGGTACTCAGTTTTTCTTTGATGGCTATCCACACCGTTAAATTTATCGTGGACGATGTAGCTTCTTTAAAAAGTTCTAAGCAGTAGGTACTCTCGATGGAAAGCTATCTTCCAATTTTTATTCTTTTTGCTCTTTTCCTGCTGAACATTCCGATTGCGTTCTCTCTGATATCGTCCGCAATGGTCTATTTCCTATTTATCAATAATTCGATTCCCGTGACCTTGGTTATGCAGAGGTTCATCAGTTCGGCAGAGTCGTTTCCGTTACTGGCAATCCCGTTTTTCATTATGGTGGGATCGGTGATGAACTATGCGGGGATCAGTAAAAGCTTGCTCGCGTTTGCCGATTCAATGATTGGCCATAAGACGGGCGGATTAGCTCAGGTTAACGTGGCGTTGAGTACCTTGATGGGTGGTATTTCAGGGTCAGCCAATGCAGATGCCGCAATGCAGTCAAAAATCTTAGCTCCTGAGATGACCAAACGCGGCTACGACTTACCGTTTACTGCAGCTGTGACTGCAGCATCTTCAAGTATTAGTCCAGTGATTCCTCCTGGTATTAACTTGATTATTTTTGCTCTATTGGCGAACGTTTCCGTGCACCAAATGTTCATCGCGGGTTATGTACCAGCGTTTTTGATGGCTCTGTCCTTAATGGTCACCATTTGGTTTATCTCTCGTAAGCGAAACTACAAACCCTCACGATCGAAGCCAGCGACTACTAAAGAACGTCTCCATTACTTCTTTAAGGCTGTGCCCGCTCTTTTGATCCCGTTCGGCATTATTTTGGGAATGCGCTTTGGGCTCTTTACCCCAACAGAAGCTGGCGCTATTGCAGTTCTACTTTGTGTCATTATTGGTGCGTTTATCTACCGAGAACTGAGTTTCAAACACATCCCTCAAATTATGCGAGAGACGGTGCAGGGGACCAGTAGTGTGATGTTCATTATCATCGGCGCGATGGTCTTTGGTTATTACATGACACTTGAGCAGATCCCTCACAACGTTGCATCGGCTTTGATTGAGCTAACGGACAATAAGCTGATTCTGCTGTTACTGATCAACGTTTTGCTGCTGGTGGTTGGCATGTTCATTGAGGGTGGTGCAGCAATGATCATCCTGACGCCACTGCTGCTTCCTGCTGTACTGAATTTGGGTGTCAATCCGGTTCACTTCGGCATTATCGTGATTGTGAATATTATGATTGGTGGTGTCACTCCGCCATTTGGCTCTATGATGTTTACGGTCTGCTCAATATTGAAAGTTCGTATGGTCGACTTCGTTAAAGAAGTGGCTCCCCTGTTGCTAGCACTGTTAGCGGTATTAATGTTACTGACGTTCTCAGAGAGCGTGGTGATGTTCTTGCCGAATTTACTTTAACACTGTGTCGTTAATCATTATTTAGAGGTGTAAAAATGAATTCGGTTTCGAATGAATTAAATCAGAATTGGAAAAGCGTAGATTGGGTTTTAACAGATGTCGATGACACTCTGACTTGGAAAGGTGAACTGCCACCTGAAACACTGATCGCATTGAAAAAGCTTCGAGATGCGGGCAAAAAAGTGGTTGCGGTAACGGGTGCCTGCGCAGGGTGGTGCGATCATATTGCTCAACTTTGGCCTGTTGATGCGGTGCTTGGTGAGAATGGCGCTTTTATTATGGAAAAGAAAAATGGTTTCCTTACCCTTCGCTCAAGTGTGCCGTTAAGCGTGATCAGTGAGAAACAACAACTGCTCAAACAGCAAGTGTTAGCAATTTTGAACGAATACCCAGATCTTGAGTTGACGTTGGATCAATCGTACAGACTGTGTGAAGTCGCTATTGATATCGGTCAGAATCGCCCACGTGTCGATGAGAACATTATTGAAGAGGTAGTTGCAAAAATACGTACATTGGGCGCTCATGCAACTGCCAGTTCGATTCATATCAATGCATGGTACGGAGAGCATTCTAAGAAAGCGACTGCGACGGCTTTTCTAGAGGGGAAGGGCTTATCACCCGAAGAAATACTAAAACATAGTTGCTATGTTGGTGACTCTATGAACGATCAATACATGTTTGAAGCATTACCAAATAGTGTTGGGGTAGCGAACATTCAGCACTATTGGCAACGCCTTGAACACCACCCAGTCGTTGTGATGACTCAACCGGGTGGATATGGCTTTGCTGAGTTTACGGACAAGTTACTCGCGTTAAAATAATCAGACAGACATGCGCAAACTCTTCATAGGCAAAAGTGAAACTACCCTTAAGGTGGTATCTATACTTTCTGTCTATGGAGGTTGTTTTTAATAAGGATTCATTTTTTATTAGTGTTTTATTTCGCTTCTTAGTTCGATTTAAATAGAAACTGAAAATAATTTATCGTCCCACAATATCTACATCCTTTCATTACTCATCGACTGCTAGCCTGTATTTCTATTATCCATTTAATTAGGTTTTTATCTTCATTTTTATCAATATTGGTGTGAAAAGTAGTCATCTCATTCCTGTAAATCCCGCGATAGTGATTTATTAACATTATTGTGATTAACGGAATTTCATTTTTTCGAGTGCCTGTCTGGTCTCTTTAATTAGGGTAGAAACCAAAGTCTGCTGTTATTATCAAATTTGTCATTGAGATCAGCATCTCACTTTTATTGAATAAATATCACTTTTTTAGTCAAAATTATGTGTTTTTTTTGAACTAAAATTCGGTTTTTTTAAGACTTTGTTCACGTTTTTATCAATGAAAATTTAAGGGTTATTGTGTAATTTATAATTTACATCAACTGTCTCAAAATCAAGACTTTGTATTGTCTTTTTTGTTAACTAGCGGAGGTTTTGTATAAATTTGATGCGTGAAATCAATAGAAAATAAACATATTTCGCTCGAAAATGAATCGAACTATAAATTTGGTTGTTTGAATGTTTAATTTTGAGGATATAAGATTGCGACAAACTTTTTCGATATTGGTTCCAAATGTCTTCAAATAAAAAAATAGTTCGCTTTTTCATAGCGCTATTCGCGTTGCTTGTTCTTTCTGGCTGTCAATCTACAAAACCTGAATGGTATCTGAAGCCCCAAGCAGACAGTGACGAGTACATTTATGCAGTTTCTCAAGCGCGAACTCTATCTCATGCTAAAAAAATCGCTGTAAACAACATCAACGAAAAGTTATGGACTCAAGTCGAGTCGTCTTTCTACATGAGAGACACAGTTCGAGAAACTAATGGTAAGGGTTTTTCAAATAGTCTAGTTGACAACAAAGTTAATACTAAGACTGAATCCTTGACTTTGAATGGTATCGAATATGTGCAAATGGAAGAGAATGATCTTGGTGCGTTTGTCGAAGTAAGAGTGAAAAAATCACTTGTGACTCAACAGTTGATTCGCGAAATAAAAGATTTAAACCGTAAATCTCAAATCGAACTTGATGCGCTTTCTCACGAAGACAAATTACTTTGGTGGTTAGATAATCGTAGTGTTTATCAAACTGAACACGATGCTTCTGTACGTATCGCAATGCTTTCATCTCTGAAGCCTAGTTATAAATCTGACATCAGCGCAATTGAACAGCTGACTATTGCGCACCAAAAACTAAGCAGCCAAATTAATATCCGTCTCTCTTCAGATAGAGAGTCGAGAAAAGCAATTGAACTGCTGGGGAACCAGTTATCTGAGTTCAATATTGCGACCTCAACTTCAAAGAACAAAAACCAAACCCATGTGTTGAAAGTAGATTCTGAGCGTCGAAGAAACAAAGTTGGAGATGCGTATATTTCAACCTTGGTCTCTAATATCAAAATTGTAAATAAAAAATCTAAAACAGTGTCTCGTAGTGAAATTATCTCTACAGGAAACTCTGTAACTAGCTACAAATATGCCGACGAAGGGGCCGCTCGCCACTTTGATGAGCAAATAAAAGAGAAAGGGATTTGGACTGCGCTGGGCTTAATTAAATAGCGAACCTCTAGTCCTAGAAAAATAAAATGAACATATTCGGGAGAGAATATATGTTAAAGAAAACGTTAATGGCTAGTGCTGTACTTGCAACTTTGTCTGGGTGTGCGTCTATTGATACGGTGTGCACTCCCGATACTCGTGTAGATATTGAAACGGCAGAAGTGCAAATGCCTTCTTCAGAAAACAGCAAGGTGGTTGTTCTTCCCGTTGAACTTGACTTTAAAAACTCAGCATCTAAAAAGATGCAGTCTGCTATGCGTAATGCACTAGAGACTCAGGTCGACGAGACAGGAGCAAACCTTGTTGATCGTAAAATAGCCAACAAAGTAAAAGGTGAAATTAAGCTTGCTGAACAGAGTGGTCGCTTAAACACGAAAGGTGTGCCAATTGCTGATTACGCAATTATTACAGAAATCACTCATGCTGATTTAGGTACGTCATTTAGTGAACGTCGTACATACGTAAATGATGATGGTGAAACTATTGTTGTGCCGCCGTCATGTAGCTACGACTTCGACGTGGAGGCGGTTGCAAAAGTAGTCGCACTACCAAGCATGGATGTGATGAAACGTATTAACCTAAAGGGCGATCATTATGCATCTACGGAAACAAGTAACTCTCGATGCCCAATTACTGATTCAGGGTACGGCTCAATGGCTGCTAAAGCTGCTGCAGAGGCTGTAAATCACTCTACCGAACTCAACAAAATGTTAGCGGCAAGAGCTCCAGTTCTTGAGATGCGTCAGTGTGAGGCGGGCACGCAAGTACGTATTGCTATGGGTAAAAAACAGAAAATCAAGCCTAAAGCCGACATCCTATTTTCTAACGCCATGAAAAATCTAGAAGGTGAAACAGAGATTTTCCCAATTGGTGAAGGCTACGTAGTTAACAATGAAGTCAATGCGGTGACCGAGAAGTATTCTTGGGTTGTGATTGACGAAGAGCTGTCACTTAAAATTAAGAAAGGCACTATGAGCAAGGTGGATGCGTCTAGTATTCAATGTGCTTTAACAGATCTTGAATGTCATGCAAAAAATGCTGAAAAAGCAGTTACGGAAACTTTTTAATCTATGAAAAAACTACTTATTGCAACTTCACTAGTAGCAGTTCTAGCTGGCTGTCAGAGTAACAACGCGACAGTTAAGGAAGCGCAAAACTTCGCACCATGTACTTTCCCTGATGCACCTACTGTATCTGCACCGGGTTGGATTTGTGACGTGATTCCAAGCGATATCGCTGCAGCGGCAAAAGGCTACTCTAAGAAGAGTGCGGCTGGTATGAGCGTTATGCGCAAAATCGCGGTTAATGATGCTCGTGTAAACCTTGCTGCTGAGTTTGAAACTGACGTGAGCAACCTATTCCAAGCGGCTACCGAAGGTGTGACTTCTACATCAGCAGCAGAAGGTGTAACGCTAGTGACTGAAGATGTTCAAGAGACATTCGAGAACATCACTAAGACAGTCGTGAATAAAACGCTAACTAACAGCCGCGTTATCGTGAGCCAAGCTAGCCCAACGGGTGGTCTGTATGTCTTAGTCGGTATGGACCAAGCTGCATACGATGCGAATATGAACAAAGTAATCGATGAAGTTGGTGGTGAAGATTCTGCTTTATGGGATCAATTCAACAATGAGAAAGCGGCAGCGGACCTTGCTGCAGCGTTCGATGCATTGAAAAAATAACCGCGAACGGAACCGCGATTAGTATTAGTGAAAAAGGCCGCCATTTGAGTGGCCTTTTGTCTCTATACACTCTGGGAGTGAACTATGTACAAAATGATCAATAAGACTGTGTTAGCTGTCGTTATTTCGACAGCTATCAGTTCTCAGGCATTTGCTGTGTCAGAAGATCAAAAGCAGCAGCTAAACAATGCTGTTGCCAAAGCAAGCCAGTCTCAAGAAGACAAGATCAAAGAGTTTCATGCTTACGTTAATGCTTATTTGGATGAGTACGAAGCTTGGCGTGATGAATACACCAATAACCTCGATGAGCGCAGAACCGATCTAATCAAGACTTGGGGTGAGGGTGAGGTTTCATCTCAAACCAAACAGGTGGATTACTCTCAAGACGATCAAGTGAAAACTTCAGTCGATTACGAAACTAATACTGCAACCGTATCTGTATTGGTGGATGAAGATAGCAGCCCCGAAGAGATCAAAGCGCTTGTTAAAAACATTCCGGTTGAGGTTGCTGGTCAAAACGTTGAGCTAGCGGAGCTCAAAGCAGAAGATCACGCGGTGCTTTACTCTTTGGAGAAAGAGCAAGAAGAGAAAAACTTCGTTATCCAACAGACGCAAAGCCAGATGAATGAGTTGGATGTGCAAGCCGAGAGACTGATTTTATCTGATACTGGTATTCCAGATTCTTTCATTTACCAGCGTGCTCATAATAAGAAAATGGCGCTACTGGCAAAGGCTCAGGAGCGGATTGCGGCGCAAACCAAACTGTATGACGAAATGCGTGCCAAACACGGTATTGAGGTTAAACGACCAGAACCAGAAGTTGAGGTCGTAAAGCCAGTAGAAAAAGTTGAACTACCAAAAGAGGTTGCCAAGCTAGAGCCGACACCAACAGAAAAGCAGCCGCCAAAAGTTGTGGAAAAGGTCGTCGAAAAAGCGCCAGCGCCAGTAGTGGTAAAGCCTAAGCCAGTCGTTGATGTTGTGGCGGCACCGGTTAAGCCGAAAAAGGTGATCAGTTATAAAGTTAAGCTCCCTGAGAACAGCTTAAAAGCACGTGCTAGCAAGTACAGTGCGCTGGCTGAGAAAGAGAGTAAAAACTGGGAAGTTGATGCTGCACTGATTATGGCAATCATGCACTCGGAGTCGGCGTTCCGTCCAGATGCTAAATCACACGTGCCTGCGTTTGGTTTGATGCAAGTGGTACCGACCAGTGCAGGTCATGATGTTAATAAGCAAGTCCGTAATATCGATGCGCCAATGAAAGTGGCGGATCTGTATCAACCAGTTATCAACGTAGAAACAGGTACGGCTTATTTAGACATCCTAAACAGTAAGTATCTTCGTAAGATAAAGAATGACGAAAGTCGTTTGTACTGTGTCATTGCCGCATATAACACTGGTGCGGGTAATGTGGCTAGAGCGTTCAATAAAGATCGTTCCACCAGTATTGGCAAAGCGTCGAAGATTATCAATCAGCTGACGCCTCAACAAGTCTATGACCAGCTAGTGGTTAATCTGCCGTATGACGAAACCAAAAATTACTTGAAGAAAGTAAACAGTCGTATCGCTTTGTATAAGTAATAAATCAGGTAAGCAAAACAACCAAGCACATGTCATTAGCATGTACTTGGTTTACCAGTTAATGAATTGAGAGTAGCAATGTTTAAAATTTTCGCTTTAGTATTTATCGGTGTCGGTATCTATCTTGGTCTTAATTACAGCGATGAAATTGAAAGCATCATGGACACGGATGCGTTTGAGCGAGTTCAAGAGAAAGCTGAAGACGGTACAGATGTACTAATGGATAAAATCGACGAGATCAAAGGTTAAAAATGTCTGAAGAGCAAAACAAGGATATTCAAAAAGATATACAGGAAGAGTTACAAGAACTTCAAGACACTCAAGAGTCTCTGTTGGAAGAGCAGAAAAAGGGCGGTATAGCACGCACTATCGGCTTAGTGTCGGTTATTTCCATTGCTTTGGGCGGCTTTAATGACAGCTTTGATGCACTAGAAAAGATGTTCGATTTTGGTCTTTCTCAAATGACAGATATTCCATCGCATAGAAAGTTGGACAAAATCTATATTCGTTCATCTGCCGAAATCTTAGACCAAACATTTGGCGCGCCTGTTTATATTAAGCGTGCGACAACGGATGATGTGATTAAGTACTACCAGGACGACAACTTCATCCTTTCTGCGATTACTCGAGATAATGCGATCGTCGCTTATCTGGTCTTCCCAAATGAAGGCTTTGCTCCAGAAACATTAGAGCATGCAGGTGGTACTGATTTTTTTGCACAGACGTTTAGTTCTATTGAAAGTGTCAATGAGATCCGTGCATCGTTTGCAAGAACAGGTAACTACTACATTGAAGAGAATAATGGTGGCGAATTTGGCTACTTGTACTCATCGATCAGTGGTGCGAGTGAGTTTATTTCGCCGATGTCACAAGAGAACAGGAAGCTGCTTTCGGAAGTGGTAGACGCCTTAACAATGGATGAGAACGTTGTAAAAAGCGTCCAGTCTTTGCGTAACAACGCGAAACCGAATTTTTATGGATACAGCACGTTGGGTGTAGGTGCACTAGAAGAAGCGATTCTGTCTAATACCGAATACCGATTAATTCATAAGATTTAGAACTTCTTACCTTCTCTCTAGCCTCTTCGGGGGCTAGTTTTTTATGAGCAGTTTAATAATGGCAAATATTGAATTTGAAGCTTTCCTAGACAAGCTTAAAGCGAACAAAAGGGTGATTGTTCAAGCTCATGATTTCCCAGACCATGATGCGATCTCTTCGGCTTATGCCTTGGCATATCTGCTGAAAGCACAAGGTTTGAACCCATTCATTACCTTCAAAGGGCACATTGATCGAGTATCACTGCGAAATCTCATTGACTGGTTAGAGATTCCCGTGCATAAGCCAGAAGATCTACACCTAGAGCCAGATGACAAGATTATCGTTGTTGATGGTTGTATTGGTGAGAAAAACATCACTGATTTCACCGGTGAAGAGGTTGGCGTTATCGATCATCACCAAGTGGAAGCGCCAGAGTCGGTTTGGTATAGCGATATTCGTTCAAACTATGGTGCGACCGCCACTATGATGGTCGAGTATTACCAGTATTTCTCTATAAATATGCCTAAACGAGTCGCTACTGCATTATTGGTAGGTTTAAGTTTTGATACTGCCAATTTTACTCGAAGTGTAGGCGCTGCTGATCTTAAGGCGCTTGCGTATTTGCAAGCCAAAGCGGATAACGCGATCGTTAATAAGATTTGTAGAAACCAAGTTCAGTTTGAAGAGCTACAGTTGTTTAATTCTATGCTTGCCAGCATGCGTCGCGAGAAAAACGCCGCGTTTGCGGTTCTGCCTGAAGGTTGTCCAAAAAACATGTTGGGGGTTTTGGGAGATTTTCTTCTTAGTGTCGATGAACTCGATATCATTGTGCTTACCGCAAGAACCAGTGAAAAGACATTTATCTCACTGCGCTCAGAGTGCTCAGAAAACAATGTCGCTCAAATAATTCAGAAAGCGTTGAATGAAAAAGGCATTGGTTTTGGGGGAGGGCACCCGCATATGGCAGCAGGCATGATCCCGCGAAAGTTTCGCTCAGGTGAGGAGCTCGATTGTCTTTATGAGCTGATTCGTCCGAGTCTTGTTCTGGATGCCGCAAAAGCATCATAATTTACGTACTTTGCGGCCTTTATTATTGCCTTGCTAAGTTTGCTGATACCGCTGGGAACTAAGTTTCAGCGGTGTTTTTGTAATCTGCAACCGCAATTTTTCGTGGAAAAAATACACATAATCAGTGAATTAGGTGTTTATTCTATATAAATGACTTTTAGTCAACGCTGTCAATATTGTTAAGTCAACGCTCGCTTCATAAAGTGTCCCCAAGTTACGAAAATGTTGCTAAATACAGGGGCAGAGCAATGGAAGTGATTGTGATTGGTAGTGGTGTGATTGGATTAACCAGTGCTTGGTATTTGGCCAAAGAAGGGCACAAGGTAACGGTCATCGATCGTCAAGATAGCAGTGGTAAAGAGACCAGTTTTGCCAATGCAGGTCAAATCTCTTATGGCTATTCATCACCTTGGGCTGCGCCCGGTATTCCTGTTAAGGCTCTTAAATGGCTGACGCAAGAGCACGCACCGCTGAAAGTGAAACCTTCTCTATCGCCCGCTTTGATTCAGTGGGCAACTCAGATGTTGTCTAACTGCAGCCCTGCAAAGTACGCTATCAATAAATCTCGCATGTTACGCATTGCGAATTACAGCCGAGACTGTTTAACAGAGCTCCGTGAAACCGAGCACCTTGATTATGAAGGTCGCCAGCAAGGAACGCTCCAAGTGTTCCGTGATGCAAAGCAGCTAGAAGCGATTCAACAAGATATGAAGCTGCTCAAAGAGAGTGGTATTGAGCACTCTTTGTTGAATGTTGAAGAGTGTATTAAAGTTGAGCCAGGGCTTAAATCCGTTCAAGACAAGCTTGTTGGCGGCTTGTATTTACCAGGAGACGAAACGGGTGATTGCCATAAGTTCTGTATTGAATTGACTGAGAAAGCCAAAGCCCTAGGTGTTGAATTTATGTTTGATACTGAAGTGCACGCATTGAATAGAGAGGGTTCATCGCTAACGAGCATCAACACCAGCGCTGGTGAATTGAAAGCAGACGCTTTTGTTCTGGCAACGGGAAGCTACTCGACAGAGCTTTTGAAGCAGATTGATATAGATGTCCCGGTTTATCCAGTAAAAGGCTACTCGTTAACGCTACCGATTGTTAATGCAGATAAGGCTCCGACGTCTACGGTTATGGATGAGACATACAAAGTAGCAATGACACGCTTTGACGATCGCATCCGCATTGCGGGTACTGCAGAGCTGGCAGGTTTTAACTTTGACATCCCAGAGAAGCGTAAAGCGACCATCGATATGGTGATCAAAGACCTATTCCCAGAGGCGGGTGATCACGCGAAAGCGGAATACTGGACAGGGTTACGTCCGATGACCCCAGACGGTACGCCAATCATAGGTAAGACGCCTGTGGGCAACCTCTATACGAATACTGGTCACGGAACATTAGGTTGGACGATGGCATGTGGTTCAGGAAAGATTCTTGCGAGTGTGGTGAGTGGAAAAGTACCAGAAGTCGAAAGTGATGATCTGAGCGTTTCTCGATATCAGTAGAATCTTGAAGATACGA
>NZ_JAHGAN010000010.1:0-17878 GCF_030248625.1 Vibrio sp. D420a
TCCTCCAGGACGCGCCACTATTTAAGGGTTTCCTAGTGAACTCCTGATATTGGTAATGCTGATATCAAAAAACGTGCGCTCTTAGCTCAGCTGGATAGAGTACCTGGCTACGAACCAGGCGGTCGGAGGTTCGAATCCTCCAGAGCGCGCCACTATTTAGGGTTTCCTAGTGAACTCCTGATGTTGGTTACACCGATATCGAAAACCGTGCGTCCTTAGCTCAGCTGGATAGAGTACCTGGCTACGAACCAGGCGGTCGGAGGTTCGAATCCTCCAGGACGCGCCACTATTTAAAGGCTTCCTCTCTTATGAGCATGGAATCCTAGTATTGACTTTAGTTGATACAAAACCGCGCGCTCTTAGCTCAGCTGGATAGAGTACCTGGCTACGAACCAGGCGGTCGGAGGTTCGAATCCTCCAGAGCGCGCCACTATTCAAAGAAAGCCTCGTTTATACGAGGTTTTTTTTCGTCTCAAGCTTTTGTTGTTAATTAAATGTTAATATTTGATTTTCTCTAACTTGTTGTATTTATTGTAGTTAGTTATATCTAACTACTTATTCCACCTTGCTCATATCATTTCCAGAAAAACTCCTAATTAAGTCGCAGTTTATTCACCTAAAAATCATTAATTTGTCAGATTTATGTGATCTGTATGGCGAATAATTAACCTGATCTGTGTGTTATCCGTAACACAGCCTTAAACAAAATTGACAAACTTTTACCAATCGAGATAATCCATGGGTCGGGATCATTATTCGCTGAAATCCTGCACACATGTCAGGATGACAAAGAAAGGAAGCAACATGACTAATATAGGAAGCCTGCTAGGAGATGCGGCAACCCTAATGGTGACAGGTATGTCTGTCGTCTTTATCTTCTTAACTATTCTCGTTTATCTCGTTCGGTTAATGTCGAAACTGGTACCAGAAGAAGTACCCGAGCCGATCGCTGCACCAAAAACAATTCAAAAATCACAATCAACCCCTTCTGCTGTTAGTCCACAGGTTGTGGCAGCAATATCGTCCGCGGTTCATCAATACCGTGTATCGACTGCTAAGTAGCAATTAAAAAGGATTAAAAGGAGTTAATGAGCATGTCTAAACCACTAGCTATCACAGACGTGGTACTTCGTGACGCCCATCAGTCACTATTTGCTACAAGAATGCGTATCGAGGATATGCTGCCAATCGCAGCTGAACTGGATAAAGTTGGATACTGGTCACTTGAAACATGGGGCGGGGCAACCTTCGATTCATGTATTCGTTTCTTGGGCGAAGACCCATGGGAGCGTCTGCGTGAGCTGAAAAAAGCGATGCCAAACACCCCAATGCAAATGCTACTTCGTGGTCAAAACCTTTTAGGCTACCGTCATTATGCAGACGACGTGGTAGAGAAGTTTGTAGAGCGTGCACACAAGAACGGGATGGATGTATTCCGTATTTTTGATGCAATGAATGACGTACGTAACTTTGAGAAAGCGGTAAAAGCAACGGTTGATGTTGGTGCACACGCTCAAGGTACTCTGTCGTACACCACAAGCCCAGTGCACAACGCAGATACTTGGGTTGATCTTGCTAAGCGATTAGAAGATCTAGGCTGTCACTCGCTTTGTATCAAAGATATGTCAGGCCTACTCAAGCCTTATGAAGCAGAAGAACTGATCACACGTATTAAAGCGTCGTGTGATATTCCTCTAGCGCTACACAGCCACGCTACAACG
Source organism: Vibrio sp. D420a (assembly GCF_030248625.1). Taxonomy (NCBI): domain Bacteria; kingdom Pseudomonadati; phylum Pseudomonadota; class Gammaproteobacteria; order Vibrionales; family Vibrionaceae; genus Vibrio; species Vibrio sp. D420a. The sequence goes on from NZ_JAHGAN010000010.1 coordinate 1,722, forward strand.
GGTCTATCAACGGCAACAGCTGTGAAAGCGGTTGAAGCGGGCATCGATATTCTAGATACCGCTATCTCTTCAATGAGCTGTACGTACGGCCACACACCAACAGAAACGGTTGTTGCTATGCTGGAAGGCACTGAGCGTGCTACTGGCCTTAAGCTTGACCAAATTGAACCGATCGCTGCTTACTTCCGCGAAGTTCGTAAGAAGTACGCGAAGTGGGAAGGTCAATTGAAGGGTGTCGACTCACGTATCCTGATTGCTCAAGTACCAGGCGGTATGTTGACGAACATGGAAGGTCAGCTGAAAGAGCAAGGCGCTGCGGATCGCATGGATGAAGTTCTGGAAGAAATCCCACGCGTACGTAAAGAGCTGGGTTACATTCCTTTGGTAACACCAACTTCTCAAATCGTCGGTACGCAAGCGGTAATCAACGTTCTAACGGGTGAACGCTACAAGAGCATCACCAAAGAAACAGCGGGTCTTTTGAAAGGCGAATACGGTCAAGCGCCTGCTGAGCTGGATGCTGAACTGCAAGCGAAAGTATTAGACGGTGCTGAGCCAATTACATGTCGTCCTGCTGATCTGCTTAAGTCAGAAATGGATGATCTCACTACTGATTTGTTAGAAAAGGCGAAAGCAGAAGGTATTTCTCTGGCTGAAGATACGGTCGATGATGTGCTGACTTACGCGCTTTTCCCACAAGTTGGTCTTAAGTTCCTGAAGAATCGTCACAACCCTGAAGCCTTTGAGCCTGCACCAGGTACTGAAGTTGAAGCTCCAGCAGCAGCTCCTGCGCCGGCCGCGGGTGGCATTGAAAGCTACAGCGTGAAAGTAGATGGTCAAGTATACGATGTTGAAGTCGGCCCTCAAGGTCAACTGACATCAGTATCACCTGCAGCACAACCTGCTCAGCAAAGTGCACCAGCGGCTGCCCCTGCGGCATCGAACGCGGAATCTGTACCAGCACCACTGGCTGGCAACATCTTTAAAGTCAACGTACAGCCGGGTGCTCAAGTAGCAGAAGGTGACGTTCTACTGATCCTAGAAGCGATGAAGATGGAGACAGAAGTTCGTGCAGCGCGTGGTGGTATCGTGCAAGAGCTAAATGTTAAAGAAGGCGATGCAGTTACTGTAGGCGCTCCACTACTAAGCTTGGCGTAAGGGAGTACCATGGAAGGATTGATGACCTTATGGTCTGAAACGGGTATTGCTAACTTTGAGTTTGGCCAGATCTGCATGATGTTGGTTGGCTGCTTACTGTTGTTCTTGGCAATTCGTAAAGGATTTGAACCCCTACTACTGCTACCGATTGGTTTCGGTGCAGTATTGGCAAACATTCCTAATGCTGGCTTCACTGAGCCGGGTGGTCTGCTGTACTACGTTTACTACATCGGGATTGAAACGGGCATCTTCCCGCTTCTGATCTTTATGGGCGTTGGCGCGATGACTGACTTCGGTGCATTGATCGCTAACCCGAAAACATTGTGGCTTGGCGCGGCAGCGCAGTTTGGTATCTTTGCAACGCTATTCGGTGCGATCTTGTTGAACTACGTACCTGGTATGGAGTTCTCGATGGCGGATGCTTCGTCTATCGCGATCATTGGTGGTGCAGATGGCCCAACGGCAATCTTCTTAGCCAGCCAGTTGTCTCCGGATCTATTGGGTGCGATTGCGGTTGCAGCATACAGCTACATGGCGCTTGTACCAATTATCCAGCCGCCAATCATGAAGGCACTGACATCTCCTGAAGAGCGTAAGATTCAGATGGCTCAGCTGCGTCACGTAAGTAAGGGTGAGAAGATCCTCTTCCCTCTTGCTGTATTGCTGATGACGATTCTATTCCTACCATCGGCAACGCCGCTAGTAGGTATGTTCTGTCTAGGTAACCTGATGCGTGAAGCCGGTGTGGTGGATCGTCTTTCGAAGACAGCTCAAAACGAACTAATCAACGTTGTGACTATCTTCCTTGGCCTAGGTGTCGGCTCTAAGCTACAAGCAGATACCTTCTTGAACCTAGAGACACTTGGTATTCTTGGTCTAGGTGCTGTTGCATTCAGTATCGGTACTGCGGGTGGTGTGTTAATGGCGAAGCTATTGAACAAGCTATCTAAAGAAGATATCAACCCTCTTATTGGCGCGGCGGGTGTCTCTGCTGTACCAATGGCAGCACGTGTAGTGAACAAGGTTGGCCTAGAGGCTAACCCACAAAACTTCCTACTAATGCATGCTATGGGTCCAAACGTTGCGGGCGTACTGGGAAGTGCGGTAGCGGCAGGTATCTTGTTGGCTCTAGTGGGTTAAGCAGGTTACATCTTGCCAAGCGGTTGAGTTAATTGGTGGTTAATTTTCAAACCAGTGGTTAACTTAGCCTAACAAAATGGTTTATAGTCGAAGGGATGCTTGTGCATCCCTTTCTTTTATTTGTTAGGTTTTAACTAATTAGGGACGTTTTGAAATGGAAAATAAACAGATAGCGATTACCGAGTTTGGCGGGGTAGAAAACCTTGTGCTTCAGACCAGTGCGATACCAGAACCTCAAGAGGGTGAGGTAGTGGTTAAGGTTGCGTTCTCTGGCGTTAACCCAATTGATGTTAAAACCCGTGCGGGATTAGGTTGGGCTGCTGCACAGAACAAAGATAATCTTCCTTGGGTTCCTGGCTACGACATTTCGGGTCAAGTGATTGCTTGTGGTGAGTCGGCAGAGCGCTTCTCTGTCGGCGCTAATGTCGCTGGATTTATTGGGTTTCCGCTTCAAGGTGGCGGCTATAGCCAATATGTTGCGGTACCAGAGAGTGCTTTGAGTGCTGTACCTGATGCTGTGACTTTAGAAGCTGCGGCTGCACTGCCATTAGCTAGCCAAACGGCCGCACAGGCGCTAAATAAAGCTGAAGTGAAAGAGGGCGATCGCGTTCTGATATTGGCTGGTGCAGGTGGTGTTGGTCACCTAGCGGTGCAGATTGCCGTCGCTGCAAAAGCCGAAGTTTACACCACATGTAGCGAAGCGAACCTTGACTACCTTGCCACACTTGGTGCTCATGCGATCAACTATCAGTTTGCTCCTGCGTCTGAGCGAGTGTCTGACGTTGATGTTCTGATTGACCTTGTTGGTGGCGACACGGCGCTTGATGCACTTAAGTGTCTCAAAGACGGCGCACGCGTAGTCACAGTACCAACGCTATCGGCAGAGCTAATCTGTGAAAAGGCTCAGCTGTTAGGCTTTACGGCAAGCGGCATGTTGGTTGAGCCACAACCTGAGCAAATGGATACCATGCTATACATGGTGAGTGTTGGTCTCTTAAAGACAGAAGTGCAACGTATCTTCTCTATAGAGGAAGCACAAGCGGCGCACTTACAGGTTGAAACTGGTCATACACGAGGCAAAGTTCTACTGGATATGAAGTGCTAGAATCATTTAATTCACTGTTTGAAGCCATAGCGCTGTGGTTCTCTGATTCCGCGCTATGGGTACTGTTCATTAGTGGCTTTCTCAGTGCCACATTGTTACCCGGAGGTTCAGAAGCCAGCCTTATTGCTGCTTTGAGCCTCAACCAATTCTCAACTTTCTCGATTATTTTGGTCTCAACTGTAGGTAACACCCTAGGTGGACTAACCAACTATTGGATTGGTTTATGGTTGCCTAATCGAACTCAATCCGAGAAGCATGGTCATAAAGCTATATCTTGGCTGCGTCGCTATGGTTATTGGACCCTATTATTCAGCTGGTTGCCTGTGATCGGTGACCCATTATGTCTGGCTGCGGGTTGGCTTCGAATGAAGTTCTTACCAAGTTTGATATTGATTGCGATCGGCAAAGCATTGCGATACAGCTTATTGGCTGGCATCTATTTCGGTTTTTTCTAAGGAGAACCTATGAAGAAGGTTTTACTGGGTACATTTTCTCTTATTGCCCTTGCAGGGTGTTCTCATCAAGTACCTAGCTCAACTTCCCTGTTTTCTTCCCTGCCAGAAGGCATCACGCTTGTTGATGAGGTGAAACCTTCTAGCGATAAAGTTGTGATTCCATACACCAAGTATCAGTTGGAGAATGGTTTAACTGTCATTCTTTCACCGGATGATTCTGATCCCTTGGTACATGTTGACGTGACTTACCATGTCGGCTCTGCGCGAGAAGAGATAGGTAAATCCGGTTTCGCCCATTTCTTTGAACATATGATGTTTCAGGGCTCTGAGAACGTAGGTGACCAAGAGCACTTTAAGATCATCACGGAAGCGGGTGGTACCTTAAACGGCACCACCAATCGAGACCGAACCAACTACTTTGAAACCGTGCCATCAAACCAACTAGAGAAAATGCTGTGGTTGGAATCTGATCGTATGGGATTTTTGCTGGATGCGGTTTCTCAACGAAAATTTGAGATTCAGCGAGATACGGTGAAAAACGAGCGCGCTCAAACCTACGAAAACCGTCCTTATGGCTTAATGTGGGAACGCATGGGAGAAGCGCTCTACCCTGAAGGTCACCCATATTCGTGGCAACCAATTGGTTATGTTGAAGATCTTGACCGCGTTGATGTTAATGATCTTAAAGCCTTCTTCCTTCGTTGGTACGGCCCAAACAATGCGGTACTGACTATCGGTGGTGACATTGACGTAGAAGATACACTTGAATGGGTGAATAAGTACTTTGGCCCGATCCCTAAAGGTCCAGAAGTTGAGAAAGCGGAGAAGCAACCAGCAGTCTTAACGGAAGACAAATACATTACACTTGAAGACAACATTCGCCAGCCAATGGTTTTAGTCGGTTGGCCAACGACTTATCGTGGTGAAGAAACACAAGCGACATTGAATGCCTTGTCTAATGTTCTTGGTAAAGGGACCAACAGCTACTTGTATCAAAACCTAGTCAAGACTCAGAAAGCGGTCAGCGCGGGTTCGTTCCATGATTGTGGCGAGCTTGCATGTACACTTTATGTTTATGCGATGGGCGACTCGGGTAAGAAGGGTGACCTGACCGTATTGAACCAAGCACTATTGGATACGCTAGATAAGTTCTCTAAAGAGGGCGTGACTCAAGAACGTCTTGACCAAATTACGGGTATGGCAGAAGCCAATGCGGTGTTTGCACTGCAAAGTGTTCGCGGCAAGGTATCGCAACTCGCTTCGAATGAAACTTTCTACGGGCAGCCAGATCGTATTGAGTCACAACTAGAACAGATTCGAGCTGTGACCCCTGAGAGTGTAACTCAAGCCTATAAAGACTTTGTCCAAGATAAGCACAAAGTGACGTTAAGCGTTGTTCCTCGCCGTCAGCTTGATTTAGCCGTGCGTGAAGCGACATTTGTGACGCCACCTCGCACGCTACCTGAATATACCAAGGTAACTGAAGACCAGTTGGAGTTTAGAAAGGCACCTAATACCTTTGATCGCAGTGTGATGCCAGAGGTCACTTTTGGTGTTACCGCTACTATGCCTGAGTTGTATCGCGTCCACTACGCCAATGGTGGTGAACTGATTGGTACTGTGACGACAGAAACACCAACGGTACAACTTCAATTCCAGCTGCCAGCCGGTGAGCGTTATGTTTCAAAAGGTCAGGAAGGTTTAGCGAACCTAACCGCAGCTATGATGGAAGAGGGTTCAACGCAGCGCTCAGTTGAAGAGTTGCAAGCGACACTCGATAAGCTGGGCAGCAGTGTCAGTATCAGTGCGGGCAGTTATACCACCGATATCTCAGTGTCATCGCTTGAGAAAAATCTAGCGCAGACACTGGCGATTGTAGAAGAGGTGCTGTTCTCTCCTAAGTTCGATGAACAAGACTTCGAACGAGTGAAAAGACAGATGCTAGAGGGTGTAGTGTATCAACATCAACAACCGAGCTGGATGGCATCCCAGGCCACACGTGAAGTGTTGTTTGGTGATAGCCTGTTTGCCCGTTCAAGTGATGGTACTGAAGAGTCTCTGAAGTCATTAACACTGGATGATGTAAAACAGTTTTACAATCAGCACTATACTCCTGAAGGGGCGAATATTGTTATTGTAGGCGACATCTCGAAAAGAGAGGCTGAAAGGCAGCTAAACTTCTTTAAAGAGTGGCAAGGCGATGCGGCTCCACTGACGCGTCCGCAGGTCATTACGCCGTTGGAAGGCCAACATCTGTACTTGGTCGACAAGCCAAATGCGCCACAAAGCATTGTTCGTTTGGTGCGTAAAGGTCTACCTTTTGACGCGACTGGAGAGCAGTATTTAGCTCAATTGGCGAACTTCAACCTTGCAGGTAACTTCAATAGCCGAGTGAATCAGAACCTACGTGAAGACAAAGGTTATACCTACGGGGCAAGCGGCTACTTCGCAAGTAATCGTGAAACAGGGGCGGTGGTATTTAGTGCTCAAGTTCGTGCTAATGCGACAGTTGCCTCTATTCAAGAGTTCGTTAATGAGCTCAATGAGTTTAGCCAGAGTGGATTAACTGATGAAGAGGTGAAATTTATGCGCCTCGCAGTCGGTCAACAAGATGCACTCAAATACGAAACACCAAGCCAGAAAGCGGGACTGCTAAGTAACATCGTGACCTTAGGTCTTGATGAAGACTACCTTAAGCAGCGCAACGAGATAGTCGACAACGTCTCTAAAGAGCAGCTTAATGAGCTCGCTAAACGCTGGTTTGATCCGAATGATTATCAAATTATTGTCGTGGGTGATGCAGCTTCACTGCGTCCACAACTAGAAAAGTTAGATATTCCCATAGAAGAGCTTGAAATCATTCGTTAGAGTACACATTAATGGGGGAGAAAAGAGAGAAGCTGTTTTTCTCTCCCAACCAATTATGATAGTTCTAATCAGAACGATATAAGATAAGTGAACTGAATTTTGACTGATTTTGCTGCGCGACTGAAGCAAGTTGCAACCAACCCAAAGACCTTTTCTCAGTTTGGTCGTGGTGTTGAGAGGGAAACGCTCCGCTACAAGGAAGATGGTCGTCTAGCGACTGGTCCTCACCCTGAAGCTTTAGGTTCTGCGTTAACCAACGAGTGGGTAACGACGGACTTTTCTGAATCGTTACTCGAATTCATTACGCCGGTCTCGAATGACGTTCCGACATTGCTGAACCAGTTATCAGACATTCACCATTTTACTCAAACCAAGTTAAATGGCGAAAAGCTATGGCCACTGTCTATGCCTTGTTACGTAGGTAGCGAGGATGACATTCAGCTGGCTCAATATGGCACGTCGAACACGGGTAAGATGAAGACTCTATACCGTGAAGGTTTAAAGCGCCGTTACGGTAGCCTGATGCAGATCATCTCAGGGGTTCACTTTAATTTCTCGTTTCCAGAAAGCTTCTGGGATAGCTTGTTTGGTGAGCAAACTGAACAAGAGCGTAGCGATGCTAAATCGGATGCGTATTTCGGTTTGATTCGTAACTACTACCGCTTTGGTTGGTTGATCCCATACTTCTTTGGTGCGTCACCAGCTCTATGCTCTTCATTCATTAAAGGCCGCGAAACCAAGCTACCGTTTGAACAGCTAGGTGGCACCTTGTACCTGCCAAAAGCAACGGCACTGCGCCTAAGCGACCTTGGCTACACCAACAGCGCGCAAAGTGTGCTTAAGATTGGTTTCAACAGCCTAGAGCAATACCTTGAAGGGCTGAACAAAGCGATTCGCACACCATCACAAGAGTTTGCTGAAATCGGTATTAAAGTTGACGATGAATACCGTCAACTGAACAGCAACGTTCTGCAGATTGAAAATGAACTGTACGCACCAATTCGCCCTAAACGTGTGGCGAAAAGTGGTGAGAAACCGTCTGAAGCGCTAGCGCGCGGCGGTGTTGAGTACATTGAGGTTCGTTCATTGGATGTAAACCCGTTCAGCTCAATTGGTATTACCGAGCAGCAGGTTCGCTTCCTAGACCTGTTCCTAACTTGGAGTGTTCTATCTGAGTCTGCTGAGATGGACAACTGTGAACTTGAGTGCTGGCGTGACAACTGGAACAAGGTGATCCTTGAAGGTCGCCAAGTGGGTCTTGAGCTGCAAATCGGTTGCCACGGCGAGAAACTGTCGCTGCAAGATTGGGCGAAGCGCGTCTTTAAAGACCTTCGAGTGATTGCAGAATTGATGGATGCTGAGCAAGGTGGCCGTGCTTACCAAGAGACATGCGACACCCTAGAAGCTTGGATTGATAATCCAGAACTGACGATCTCTGGCCAACTACTAGAAGAGACTAAGAAGCACGGCGGTTTAGGCAAGGTTGGCTGTGAGCTAGGTAAAGAGTACGCTCAGAAGCACCGTGATCACCAATACCAAGTCTACTCAGCAGAGCTGATGGAATCTGAGGTTGTACGTTCAGTGATGGCGCAGAAACAGGTCGAAGAGGCGAGTACTCAAGACTTTGATAGCTTCTTAGCTGATTACTTCTCGTACCTTAAAGCATAGCGAGTTTGTGGTGGAAAGGATTCAAGCCGTATCAAGTAACAAGCGTCGTCAGCTGCTATCTTGGGTCACTATGGGTGTTGCTGTTAGCCTCTTAGCTGGTTGTGCAACCCCTCCGCCTAAGAAGCAAGACAACCTGTGTAGTATCTTTCGAGAGAACCCGTCTTGGTATGACGATGCCGTCGATATGCAAGAAGAGTGGGGCACGCCAATTAATGTAGCGATGGCGTTTGTGAAACAAGAGAGTAGCTTTCGTCACGATGCCCGCCCACCGAAAGATTACCTGCTAGGCTTTATCCCATGGGGACATGTCAGCAGCGCTTATGGTTATGCTCAGGCGCAAGACCCTGCTTGGCAAGACTTTCAGAAAGCGACAGGACATGGTGGCTCTCGAACGAATTTTGATGACTCACTAATGTTCATCGGCTGGTACACCAATGAAACGCGTCGTCAATTAGGGCTCTCTCTTTGGGACCCATACAATCAGTATTTGGCTTATCACGAAGGTCGTGGTGGCTACAAACGTAAAACCTATAACAGCAAGCCGTCATTAATTAAGGTGGCGCGCAAAGTTGAGAAGCAAGCGAAAGATTATGGTTGGCAACTGAAACAGTGCCGCCAAGAACTGGAAGACAACCGGAGTTGGTTTTTCTAAACCGACCGTCATGGAGAAAAAGAATGCCTTTATTAGATAGTTTTACTGTGGATCACACACGCATGAATGCACCTGCAGTACGTGTGGCTAAAACGATGCAGACTCCTAAGGGAGATACGATCACAGTATTCGATTTACGTTTTACTGCACCCAATAAAGATATCCTGTCAGAGAAAGGAATTCACACTCTTGAGCACCTTTACGCTGGCTTTATGCGTGCACACCTAAATGGCGAGCAAGTTGAAATCATCGATATCTCACCAATGGGTTGTCGTACGGGTTTCTACATGAGCCTGATTGGTACGCCTTCAGAGCAGCAAGTCGCTGATGCTTGGTTAGCAGCAATGGCTGACGTGCTGAAAGTTGAGAGCCAAAACAAGATTCCTGAGCTGAATGAATACCAGTGTGGCACAGCAGCGATGCACTCTCTAGAAGAAGCAAAAGAGATTGCTAAGGCTATTCTAGATGCTGGTATCTCAGTGAATAAGAATGATGAGCTGGCACTACCAGAATCTATGCTTAAAGAGCTGAAGGTAGACTAAGTTCATTTTATCGTTCGTGAATTAAAAAAGCCCTGTTCTGAACTGACCCCATAAGGGTAAAGTTGAACAGGGCTTTTTGTTTGTCTGCTACATTGTGTTTATCGAGTGACACTATGTATTAAAGCTGGTGGTCTCTTGCAGTATTTGAGGGAAAACGCGAACCAGTTTAATTCTGTTCTCTTCTAGCTCCACAATCTCCATTGGGTGACGCGCAACTTGAACACTTAGGTGGCTTTCTGGAATGTCTTCTAGGTGCTCTAGGATTAAACCGTTGAGCGTTCTTGGACCATCGGTCGGCAAACTCCACTGAAGCCCTTTGTTGATGTCTCGAATATTAGCGCTGCCTTCAATCAGGAAGCTACCGTCGCTTTGCGGTGTGATCTCTTCCGACAGGCTCGGTGCAATCGAGGTTGTAAACTCACCAACAATCTCTTCCAAGATATCTTCTAGTGTCACAAGGCCATTGATATCGCCATACTCATCGACAATCAAACCGATACGTTGCTTATTGCGTTGGAACTTTAGAAGCTGAATATTGAGTGGTGTTGCTTCAGGAATAAAGTACACCTCATCAGCTGCGCGCAGCAGTGTCTCTTTGTTGAATTCATTTTTTTCTAGCATCAAGCGGTACGCTTCACGCAATCTCAACATACCCACTACTTCATCGATTTGATCGCGGTACAGCACGATGCGGCCATGAGGAGAGTGGGTCAGTTGTCGAACGATCGACTTCCAGTCATCATTGATGTCGATGCCCGTGATCTCGTTGCGTGGCACCATGATGTCATTCACCGTGACGTGCTCTAAATCGAGAATAGACACCAACATATCTTGGTGGCGCTGTGGAATCAGAGTACCTGCTTCATTCACGACCGTTCTTAATTCTTCAGAGCTGAGGTGGTCTGTAGCATCGTGATCCGCTTTTACGCCGATGATGCGGATAAAACCGTTAGTGATGACGTTAACCAGCATAACAAGTGGCGAAAGCACCTTCATTAGTATCGTTAGTACAATACTGCTGGCGTAAGAGACGCGCTCAGGGTAAAGAGAGGCGATGGTCTTTGGGGTTACTTCAGCAAACACCAGAACCACTAAGGTTAAGGCACCGGTTGCGATTGCCACACCAAGGTCGCCATAAATACGCATACCTAAGATAGTAGCGATGGCTGAAGCGAGAATATTAACGAGGTTGTTACCGATAAGGATAAGACCGATAAGGCGGTCAGGTCGGCTTAAGAGTTTTTCTACACGACGCGCACCCTTATGACCCGATTGGGATAGGTGTTTCAAACGGTAGCGGTTCAGGGACATCATGCCCGTTTCAGAACCAGAGAAATAACCAGAAATTACAATGAGACACGCGAGTAGCGCAAATAAGATACCCGTAGATATGTCGTCCAAAACTATTACTTTCCTAAATTTGTATCTTGATTAATTTATGACCGATGCAGGTCGAGATGTCAACTGAATGTAAAGTATGTCATACATTAAAGGCAAGGTGTGTACCTTGCCTTTTATATCGAACTATTAATTCAGGATGATTTCTTGAACAAAGCGACTACCGAAGTAGGCCAGTGTTAGTAAGGTCGCACCCGCTAGCGCAAACCAAGTTACCTTCTGGCCTCGCCAACCTTTTTTGTAATGACCCCAAAGCAGTATTGAGTAGATCACCCAAGCGATAAAAGAGAGCACCGCTTTGTGTGCTTTGCCTTGAGCGAACATGTCTTGAACAAAAATAAAACCAGTAAGAAGCGTACCCGTAAGCAGGCCGTTACCGATAAGAATAATCTTGAACAGCTGTCTTTCAACCATCATGAGTGGTGGTAGGTTCGGGTTGATGACCAGTGCCTTTTTCTTCTTGAGCTTGTAATCGAGCCACGCCAGTTGCATCGCATACAGAGCACCGATGGTCAGAGTTGCGTACGAAAACAGTGCCAATGAAATATGCATGAGCAGTTTAGGGTCGTTCTCTAGGTGCTTAATAAAGGTGCTTGGGAGAAACGCAGCGGCCAACAGGTTTAGAGCCGCAAAGCTGTACACGACAGGGAGAATAAACCAGAGGCGGTTTTTAAGCATTGCTCCACTCATTACCAACGAGATAATAAAGCTGATCAATGAGGCAACATTGAGAATACTGAGGTTTTGACCGCCGGCGTTAAAGATTAAGTCGCCCAGCAACCACGCATGAAAAGCGATAGCAAGAAACGCGCTCACCAGTACCGTTTTGGCACGGATTCCTGTTTGGTGTACAAGACCTGGGATGATCGTGGATATAGCCATTGTGTATAGAAAGGCTGCTGCGATCGCAATTAGACTGTCCATGGTATCCATTTAAATGATTACTAATTCGCGAATTATACCCTGCATCGCCCTTTTGGGCTATGGTGAACCTCACTCATTTATTAGTGAACAGCGCCCTATATCACACACCGTCATTATTAACCGCTGACAACGGGTGTGACTCTATTCCGCGCTAATGTATACTCTCGGTAATAGTCGCAGGATTGAGCGAAGAGAAAACTATGTTTGATAATTTAACGGATCGTCTATCCAAAACGCTGAAGAATATCAGCGGTAAAGGTCGTCTGACCGAAGACAACATCAAGGATACGCTACGTGAAGTACGTATGGCGCTACTGGAAGCCGACGTTGCACTGCCGGTTGTCCGTGATTTTGTAAAGCGCGTTAAAGAAGGCGCGGTAGGTGTTGAGGTTTCTAAATCTCTAACTCCTGGCCAAGAATTTATTAAGATCGTTCAGGCTGAGCTTGAAGCGGTAATGGGTGAGTCGAATGAGGCTCTTAACCTAGCTGCTCAGCCGCCAGCAGTGATCTTGATGGCTGGTCTACAAGGTGCGGGTAAAACCACATCGGTAGGTAAGCTATCTAAGCTCCTAACTGAGCGTGATAAAAAGAAAGTACTGGTTGTTTCTGCCGACGTTTATCGCCCAGCGGCGATCAAACAGCTTGAAACATTGGCTGCAGATGTTGGTGTGGATTTCTTCCCGTCTTCTGCAGATCAAAAGCCTATTGATATCGCGAATGCAGCGATTGATCACGCGAAGAAGAAATTCTACGACGTGCTACTTGTCGATACCGCGGGTCGCTTAGCCATCGATGAAGAGATGATGGGCGAGATCCAAGAGCTTCACACTGCGATTAACCCAGTTGAGACGCTGTTTGTTGTCGATGCAATGACAGGTCAAGATGCGGCGAATACAGCGAAAGCCTTTGGTGATGCACTACCGCTAACTGGTGTGATCCTAACTAAGGTTGATGGTGATGCACGTGGTGGTGCGGCGCTTTCTGTACGTCATATCACAGGTAAGCCAATCAAGTTCTTGGGTGTGGGCGAGAAAACCGACGCGCTAGAACCATTCCACCCAGATCGTGTTGCTTCTCGTATCCTAGGTATGGGTGACGTTCTGTCTCTTATCGAAGACCTACAGAAGAACGTAGACCAAGATAAAGCAGAGAAGCTGGCTAAGAAGTTCAAAGAGAAGAAAGGTTTCGACCTTGAAGACTTTCGCGAGCAGCTAGGTCAAATGCAAAACATGGGCGGTATGATGGGCATGATGGATAAGCTTCCAGGCATGTCTCAGCTACCTGACAACGTAAAAGATAAAGTTGATGACAAGATGTTCAAGCAAATGGAAGCGATCATCAACTCTATGACCATGAAAGAGCGTCAGCGCCCTGAGCTTATTAAAGGCTCACGCAAGAAACGTATTGCGGCAGGTTCTGGTACTCAGGTACAAGATGTTAACCGTCTGCTTAAGCAGTTCACCCAGATGCAGAAGATGATGAAGAAAATGCAGAAAGGTGGCATGAAAGGCATGATGCGTAACATGCAAGGTATGATGGGTGGCATGGGTGGCGGCGGCATGGGTGGCGGTTTTAACCCATTCGGCCGTTAAGTCCTTCTTCCTATTAAGTTTGAGCTATCACCACCTAAGTTTGCGTAGTCAGTGAAATGCTCGCTGCGTTACTTTTCAGAGTGTTAGCTCTGTCACAGAAAGTGTACAGAGACTCTGTTGGCGAAAAAATAGCTAAACCCCTTGCATTGCCCCGGAATAAGAGTAAAATTCCGGGGCTTTAATTTGGCACGAGACCCCAAGTTATTTATTGATAAGTAGCTTCTGGGGTTAATTTATTTATTAAGAAAGCAAAGAGGACGACATGGTAACCATTCGTTTGGCACGTCACGGCGCTAAGAAGCGTCCATTCTATCAAATCGTAGTAGCGGACAGCCGCAATGCAGCAACTGGCCGTTTCATCGAGAAAGTAGGTTTCTTTAACCCTACTGCTCAAGGTCAAGAAGAAGGTCTACGTCTAGACCTAGATCGCGTTAACCACTGGGTTGGTCAAGGCGCATCTCTATCTGACCGCGTAGCTAAGCTAGTTAAAGACGCTCAAAAAGCGGCTTAATTTTACTTTAAAGTAGAAGACATAGCTTATGTCGATGAAGGATAAAGAAACGATGAGCAAGCAAGACGAAAAAATTGTTATGGGCAAGTTTGGTGCTACCTATGGCATTCGCGGCTGGCTGAAAGTTTTTTCCTACACAGACAATGCTGAAAGCATATTCGATTACACCCCTTGGTACATTAACCAAAAGGGTAAGTGGGTTGAGTTCAATGTTGAAAGCTGGAAGCGCCATAACAAAGGTATGGTGTGTAAGCTTGAAGGACTTGAGGTTCGTGAAGAAGCTCATACTCTGACTAACTTTGAAATCGCTGTAGACCCGGCATCACTGCCTGAATTGTCAGAAGATGAATTCTACTGGCGTGAATTGTTTGGTATGCAAGTTGTTACCACTAAGGGCTATTCCCTTGGTGAGGTCACTGACCTATTAGAAACTGGCTCAAACGATGTTCTAGTGGTGAAAGCAAATCTTAAAGATGCTTTTGGCCAAAAGGAACGGTTAATCCCGTACCTTGAAGAGCAAGTGATCAAAAAAGTTGATCGCGAAGCTCAACGGATCGAAGTTGACTGGGATCCTGGATTCTAATTCCAAAATTACAGAGCGAGAGAACACATGTGGGTTGGCGTAATTAGCCTTTTTCCTGAAATGTTCCGTTCTGTTACTGATTTTGGAGTAACAGGTCAAGCGGTTAAAAAAGGTCTTTTATCGATTGAGACATGGAATCCTCGCGATTTCACTCACGATAAACATCGCACTGTTGATGACAGACCTTACGGTGGTGGTCCTGGCATGTTAATGATGGTTCAGCCTTTGCGCGACGCTATTCATACTGCCAAGCAAGCATCACCGGGGAAGACGAAAGTTATCTATCTTTCACCTCAAGGTCGCAAGCTCGACCAACAAGGTGTAGAAGAGCTGGCAACAAATGAGAATTTGCTTCTTATCTGTGGTCGCTATGAAGGGGTAGATGAGCGCATCATTCAATCTGAAGTCGACGAAGAATGGTCGATTGGTGATTTTGTGATGACGGGTGGCGAGCTACCAGCCATGACGTTAATTGACTCGGTCTCACGGTTTATTCCGGGAGTCCTAGGTGATTTCGCGTCAGCAGAAGAGGATTCTTTTGCAAATGGTTTGCTAGATTGCCCTCACTATACGCGCCCTGAGGTGCTAGACGACAAAGAAGTGCCTTCGGTACTCAAGTCTGGAAACCATAAGGACATTCGTCGCTGGCGATTAAAGCAATCGCTAGGCCGTACTTGGCTAAGAAGACCAGAACTCCTGGAAAACCTAGCTCTGACTGACGAACAGGAACAATTACTGGCTGAATTCATTAAAGAGCAACGCTCTTAACGAAAAGCAAGCAGTAACCTATTAAATTTAGTATCAGTTTATTCTAGGAATTTATACAAATGAGCAACATCATTAAAGCTCTTGAAGAAGAGCAACTAAAATCAGACCTTCCTAAATTCGCACCAGGTGACACTGTTGTAGTTCAGGTTAAGGTAAAAGAAGGTGACCGTGAGCGTCTACAGGCTTTCGAAGGCGTTGTAATCGCTATTCGTAACCGTGGTCTTCACTCTGCATTCACAGTTCGTAAGATCTCGAACGGTGAAGGTGTTGAGCGTACGTTCCAAACTCACTCTCCAATGGTTGATAGCATTGAAGTTAAACGCCGCGGTGCAGTACGTCGTGCCAAGCTGTACTACCTACGTGAGCGTTCTGGTAAGTCTGCTCGTATTAAAGAGAAGCTTGCTAAGAAGTAATTCTTTTTGCATTCTATCGATAAAAGCGGAGCCA
The DNA here is from genome assembly GCF_030248625.1 of Vibrio sp. D420a. Lineage (NCBI taxonomy): Bacteria > Pseudomonadati > Pseudomonadota > Gammaproteobacteria > Vibrionales > Vibrionaceae > Vibrio > Vibrio sp. D420a. The sequence goes on from NZ_JAHGAN010000010.1 coordinate 17,533, forward strand.
TTTGGCTCCGCTTTTTTGTGCGTGTTGTTTCGAGTTTCGAAAGCAAGAGATCCCCAACTCACTCGTTCCTAACTCTTGGGGATGACGGGTAGGTTTGAGGTATGGAATTAGTGTAGAAAACTAAAGGAGATCGCCGCGGGGCAACAGTAGCCGTCATCCCGCCAGCGACATCAGAAATCTAGTTTTCCGATGACGATTGGAGAACAAGCCTGCGTATAACTGCCATTCCCTAGACTGACGAAGCAAGGAGTAGGGAATCTCTTTCAGTAAGTACTAATTCACCAGTAATAAAAAAGGATTGACGCAAACGCCAACCCTTAACAATTCTTCTCGAATCTCGAATCTC
>NZ_JAHGAN010000100.1:0-857 GCF_030248625.1 Vibrio sp. D420a
TGACACCAACGGCAGGCAGCACCAGCAACATCACGGTGGATGTGGCGGCGGACGTAGCGGCCGACGCGGCGGGCAATACCAATACGGCGGCGACCCGAAGCACGCAGGCGGTCGATACGGTGGTACCGACGGTCAGCATCAGTGATGATACGACGGGCACGGCGACCGGGGATGTCACGTACACCTTCACCTTCAGTGAAGCCGTGACTGGGTTTACGGCCGATGACATTACGGTCAGCGGCGGCAGCAAAGGCACCTTTACGGCGGTCAGCGGCACGGTGTACACCTTGGTGGTGACACCAACGGCAGGCAGCACCAGCAACATCACGGTGGATGTGGCGGCGGACGTAGCGGCCGATGCGGCGGGCAATACCAACACGGCGGCGACCCGAAGCACGCAGGCGGTCGATACGGTGGTGCCGACGGTCAGCATCAGTAACGATACGACGGGCACGGCGATCGAGGATATCACGTACACCTTCACCTTCAGTGAAGCCGTGACCGGTTTTACGGTCGATGATATTACGGTCAGCGGCGGCAGCAAAGGCACCTTTACGGCGGTCAGCGGCACGGTGTACACCTTGGTGGTGACACCAACGGCAGGCAGCACCAGCAACATCACGGTGGATGTGGCGGCGGACGTAGCGACCGATGCGGCGGGCAATACCAATACGGCGGCGACCCAAAGCACGCAGGCGGTCGATACGGTGGTGCCGACGGTCAGCATCAGTGATGATACGACGGGCACGGCGACCGGGGATGTCACGTACACCTTCACCTTCAGTGAAGCCGTGACTGGGTTTACGGCCGATGACATTACGGTCAGCGGCGGCAGCAAAGGCACCTTTACGGCGGTC
>NZ_JAHGAN010000101.1:0-1331 GCF_030248625.1 Vibrio sp. D420a
ATCTTTACCACCAAGAATAGAAGGCAAGCTCAGTGCTTGGATCGGTGTCATTTCGGTATAACCCAGTGAATCCAGAGTTTGAATAAGTTCTGGTTTTAGGGCAATTGAAGAGAATTTTGCAGTGGTCACAGGACAATTCCAGCTAATGAAAAACAGAGTGCATTATGAGTGTTTTTAGAAAATATTCCACTCAATAGTAGCCGTTGTTAATTTACTCACTAATAAAGAGAGTGAATATATCTCAAATTTAAGACACACTGATCGCCCCAATGTGATATCGTACACCATTCACAAGGTTTGAATTAGAATATTACTTCAAAGGTCTTAGGTAATGAAAAACAATACGCTCAATAAAGGCTTTACACTATTAGAACTGATTATAATTATTGTCATTATTGGAGCTATTGCCGTTGTAGCTGCGCCAAGATTCCTTTCTATCGCCGATGATGCAAGATCAGCATCTAGTTCTACCCTACTAGAAAACTTTCAAACTGCCGTGAACATTTACCAAGCCGCTTGTTTGGCGCGCGGGGGAGATGTAGAAGAAGGGCGTGATGAAAACGCAACTGACTTCAATATCGAAGGTATTTACTCCAATTATACCGGAAGCTGCTACCCGGTTTGGAATTCAGCGTCGGGTATCCAAAGAACGATCAATAACAATCGTTCTTGCTATTGGCTACTACAAGATCTGACTAACTCTGATCATTATGAAGATAACCGCTACGGTAATTCTCCTAAAGAAGGGGGAAGTACGAGCAGAACCCCAAGTTTTTCAAACTTCCAATTAGCTAAACAAAACGGTTACAAATTTCTTATTAATCAACCAACTGGTGAATTTTCCTACTGCCATTTTTACAGCATTGAGGGTGATCTTAGTCAAGCACCATTCCTACTTTATAACGCAGTTGATGGAGAAATGGTCACTGGCATTACCGATCTATCAAACGGTATTGACTATGACGAAGAGCTTAAAAAGTATACGGTAGCTACCAAACCATAACAGAAAGGCCAGCAAACGCTGGCCTTATTTCTATGTTCTGAACTTAGCTATATTAAAGTCTATGGTACACCATGACCTTTCGATGCTACCCAAACTCGATACCACTGCTCACGCGTCAACTCGATACTCAATGCGTCAATCGCTGTTTGCACTCGCTCAATCTTTCCTGAGCCGATAATCGGCAAGGGTTTTGATGGCAGACGACGAACCCATGCATAAATCACTTGGTCGATACTTGCAGCACCAACCTCTTTGCGAATCGCTTCAAGTTCATTACGTACTCGAACGGCTTGCTCGCTCTTACCTGTAAATAGCTCACCACCAGCAA
>NZ_JAHGAN010000102.1:0-529 GCF_030248625.1 Vibrio sp. D420a
CATGCTAGACATGGGCTTCATTGAAGACATCAACAAGATCATCGCACGTCTTCCTCAAGACGTACAAAACTTGCTGTTCTCGGCTACTCTATCGAACCCAGTTAGAGATCTTGCTAAGAGTGCTATTCAAGAAGCGGAAGAGATCTCAATTGCTAAGCATGCCGCATCGAAGGCCAACATTGAGCAGTGGTTAGTCACTGTTGATAAAGACCGCAAATCAGCACTCCTAAGCCATATGATCCAAGACGGAAGCTGGGAACAGGCTCTGATCTTCATCGAAACCAAACACGGTGCAGCCAAGTTAGTTTCTCAGTTGGAGAAGCGCGGTATCCACGCTGAGTCTTTCCATAGTGGTCGCAGCCAAGCGATTCGCGAGAAAGTCCTAGCTGACTTCAAAAAAGGGAAAGTAAAGTTCCTTGTTGCGACAGGTGTAGCTGCTCGTGGTATCGATATCGACAACCTGACTCGCGTAGTCAACTACGACCTGCCATTCCCAGCGGATGACTATGTACACCGTATTGGTCGTACT
>NZ_JAHGAN010000103.1:0-513 GCF_030248625.1 Vibrio sp. D420a
TGAAGAAGGCCGCGTGGTAACTAACGGCATGAGCCAATACTCGCGTGCCGAGCGTAATGCGAACAGTGCAATCGTTGTTGGCATTGACCCTGAACGCGATTACCCAGGTGACCCACTGGCAGGTATCCGCTTCCAACGCGAATTGGAAACAGGCGCATACGTGCTAGGTGGTGAAAACTACGATGCACCAGCGCAGAAGATTGGTGACTTCTTGAAAGGTCGCGATCCAAGCGAGCTAGGTGATGTCCAACCATCATTCACACCGGGTATCCACCTAACCGATATCTCTAAAGCGCTACCTGACTTCGCTATCGAAGCAATTCGTGAAGCTATCCCAGCATTCGATAAGAAGATCAAAGGCTTTGCTAGTGCAGATGGCCTACTAACAGGTGTTGAGACTCGTACGTCTTCTCCTGTTTGCATCAAGCGTGGTAAAGATTACCAAAGCATCAACCTAAAAGGCTTCTACCCTGCGGGTGAAGGTGCCGGTTACGCAGGTGGTATCTTGTCAGC
>NZ_JAHGAN010000104.1:0-2559 GCF_030248625.1 Vibrio sp. D420a
GGACGAGCCAATTCGTAACTGTGATTGGCGATGTTTTTAGAGCTTGGCTCCACGCCATTAAACGAGATTGCTTTGATTGAGCGGTCTATCGAACCCACCGACACAAATCCAATCGCGTGTGGGTTGTGATTGACGATGGTTTTAACCATGCTGTTGCTGTTTACAACCAAGTTGTTTGGGTTGATATCTGAAACCATGCGGTCGTTGATGATTCTAGTCAGGCCCATTAGGCTTTCAAAACTGTAACGAGAGCCAGAAGACGCTTCACGGGTAACCACTGCGATTGGTTGATCTGCACCACCAATCTCTTTCCAGTTCGTGACTTTACCCTTGTAGATATTGAATAACTGCTCGCGAGTGATGTTAGTCAGTCCGTTTGAGCGGTTCACGACAACAGCCAAGCCATCGTATGCGATAGGTTTAACGGCTAAGTCATCCGTTTGCTCTTGGTCGGTCAAACGACGAGAGCTCATCCCAAGGTCTGTAACGCCTTTGTTCACCATAGTGATACCAGCCGTTGAGCCTATGCCTTGAACAGCGATGTAATTGTCAGCGTGAGTTTTATTGTACTCTTCAGCCAACACATCCATAACACGAGCGACAGAGGTCGAGCCTGAAATTGTGGTTTCTTGCGCCAGAACGGTTTGAGAAGATAAAGCTAGTGATAAAAGAGAGGCAAGAGCGACTCGTAACATATACAACTCCTATTAGATTATATTTGCCGCCTATCATATGTAGCTAATATGACATTTTTGTGAAACTCCATGCGGTTGAATTATGGCAGTTTGGTTCACATTTCATAAATGCCTGCTCACATTTCATAAAGTCTTGTTCGCTAAACGAAGAGTTCAGTTCTAAGCTCTAGTTAGGATTGTTCGCCAGACGAATTGGTGTCAAGGAGGGAAGTGGATGTCGGTAGTACAAATAGAGCTTAGTCGACTTCTACATGGTGCTGAAAAGCTATGCACTTCACGCAATCAAAGTTTGCCCGTTGAGTTAGGAAAATCGCTCTTTGAAGAGTGCGAGGGCGGTGTTGTTTTTTCGAAAGCTCACTATCTATTAGACTCATCCCATAGCGACTATACAGATGATGTAGCACGCGTCGTGTTTAACTCCAGCGATTCTACATGGCTGGTTGAAGTACCCTTAGATGAAGGAGCGCAAGGCGATTCGGTTCTCTGGGGTCCTTACCCTTATCTATCTCGTTCAAAGGATTTGGAATTAATTCTCCACGAAATAGAAAAAGACCCAAAAACTTACTTTTGGGTCTGATCGTTTAAAGCATATTTTTAAAGTCTTTTTATCGCGACTTATCTTGCCTTGATTTCAACGCCCGTGCTCATTGCGTGACTTTGTGCAATCAGTGCGCGGAAGTCTTTCGGTGTTTTTCCGTGATAGGTTTTAAATGCGGTACTGAAGTGTGCGGCACTTTTGAAGCCGGATTCGTAGGCGATCTGCGTGATCGATTTGGTTGATGTTCGCAATTGCGTCGCAGCATGAGCAATTCGCTTAATCTTTAATAGATTTGAAAATGAGAGATCTTCTGCAGACAAGCGTCGCTTCAAGGTCGCAGGAGACATGCCCATATAGCTTGCCAACGTATCAAGAGAGATGTTGTTCTCGATGTTTTGCTCAATGTAGTTAATTACCTTCTGCGTCACTGTCAGCTTTGATGCTCTGCCAATTACAGCGAGCAGTGAAGGGTGTGCTTCGACCATCAACGAGAGCAGTGCTAGGCTCAACTGGGTGACTGCGTAGTCATTTTGAGTCGGTGCACTAGCCAGTGTTAAGAGCATCTCTTTGAGTTGGTCTAAGTTACGGTCTTCGGCGTTGAACTTGAGGTATTTCTCGGGTGGTCTTACTGATTCGAGGTCACCAAATTGATTGATGAATTTTTGAAAAATAGAAAGGTCGAAATCTAAACAGATGGCGTTGAACTCGCCTTGTTCGGTATGGACTGAAACGTCTTGTATTTCACCTGAATTGTAGAGTGCAAATTCACCAGCTTGGAGAGAGGCTTGAGTGCCATCGGGTAATGCAAAAGAGATACTGCCTTGACGAACGATAAAGATACCATTTCTCGAGGCGGGGTACCGTTCCCGTTTCCTGGGGGTGAAATTTCTAAATTGAGTGACATTGATTGATGGCATACACACTTCTTTGACGTTCTGATTGCTTAAATGCTTCCTCACTGAACCTAATATGCATTAAGTTACTTAGTGTTATATAGCAATAATAGCTTGTTTTGTTGTTATTTTTAGCGAGACGGCAATAAAAAAGGCGCCAATTATTAGCGCCTTTAGAAGAGTTGTTCAATAAGGATTAGCTCGCTTGTTCGCTTGCTTCTTCCTCTTTGCTTGGTTGATCTGCAAAGACTTGAGTTGGCTTAGCGACTAAGCTGCGGTTTTCTTGGTTAACCTCAGAGAGAACGACTTCTAATACGTCTCCCAGTCTGTATACCATTTCTTTATCGATAGATACAGTGCCCATATCACCATTGCACTCAATTCTTTCTTTATTATCAAGAATGAGAGAGCCAGGGATAAATGCAGCAGCACC
>NZ_JAHGAN010000105.1:0-574 GCF_030248625.1 Vibrio sp. D420a
GTCATTATGTCTATGTTTCTGGAAGGTTCAAATGAAAGCTCACAATGATAAAGCTCTGAGACAGAAATACTCAGTGCGCTTAATGTCCAACCATAAATGGAAGAAGTTCTTTCTTGTAATGGCAGAGTATGGAGCAGATTTTTCTGGTATTGAGTATCATTTTACGGATACTGAAAAAGTTTTCTTTGGTAATGCTCCTAGTAACCAACAGGTGTGGGATTCGGCAATTGATGACCCCGTTAAAGGCTGTGGTGGACCTGTCGAGTACAAGCACATTGAACGCATATGTATCCCAAAATCTTATTCATATCAACCTTATGAAAATGCTCCTACTACATACCGTGAACTGAATTTAGAGAGGTTTCTGATGGAACTTTGCAAGGTTGGCGAATTTCCGATAGTGAGGACTGATAGGGGTATCGAAATCTTGGGCTACGAAACATAACAAACTGTTCAAGAGGGATTCGCAACGCGTGGCATTTTCACTATGCGTTGGTTTTAGTGTTTAAGGTGGTATGCGGCGGCTTCAGTATTGCGTTGCTCACCCCTTAACAGGGCGTTGATATGACCCCCA
>NZ_JAHGAN010000106.1:0-501 GCF_030248625.1 Vibrio sp. D420a
CAGCAGTATCACTGGTCAGCAACCCTTGAATGAAGGTCGCATCGATCTTGATGCAATCAATAGGGTAGCTATGGATATAGTTCAAGCTCGAATATCCAGTACCAAAGTCATCAAGTGCGATAGTGAAGCCTTGTTGTCTCATCGTGCTGAGCACATTTTTAGTCCCTTCAGTCGGGGACAGCAGCACCGTCTCTGTTAGCTCGATAACAAAGTCGCGCTTGTCGAAGTGAAAATGTTTAATCATCTTGGTCAAGTAGTTGAGGTAGCGTTGGCTGTCATGTAACTCGTGCGCTGAACAGTTGATACCAAGCTTCACTGAGTACCCTAACTCTTTCTCTAGAAGTGTTTTTGCTCGGCATGCGAGTTCAATGACTCTTTCTCCCAGTTCGACTATCAGCCCAGACTCCTCAGCCACTTCAATAAACTCGACAGGGGAGATATTTCCGTGCTTTTTCGTGCGCCAACGCGCCAAGACTTCAAAATAATCCCAGCGCTGGGATT
>NZ_JAHGAN010000107.1:0-712 GCF_030248625.1 Vibrio sp. D420a
GGTGGTGTAGGTAAAACGACAACAACGGTGACTTTAGCTGGGCTTTTGAGCCAAAAAGGTCATCGAGTTTTGTTGGTAGATACCGACCCACATGCATCACTGACGACGTATCTGGGTTACGACTCAGATACGGTCGAATCCAGTTTGTTTGACCTGTTTCAGTTGCGTGAGTTTACCGCTGAAACAGTGGCACCTTTGACTCTGCAAACAGAGGTTGAGGGTATCGATATCATTCCCGCGCACATGTCTTTGGCGACCTTAGACAGAGTGATGGGAAACCGTAGCGGTATGGGCTTAATATTAAAGCGCGCACTTGCAGCGGTGCAAGATGACTATGATTACGTGTTGATTGACTGTCCACCAATTCTTGGTGTGATGATGGTGAATGCGTTAGCAGCAAGCGATCGTATTTTGATCCCAGTGCAGACCGAGTTCTTGGCTATGAAAGGTCTTGAGCGAATGATCCGTACTTTGACCATCATGCAGAAGTCTCGCAAAGCGCCTTTTAAGGTAACGATTGTTCCTACTATGTACGACAAGCGTACCAAGGCGTCGCTGCAAACATTAACCCAGTTAAAACATGACTACCCGAATCAGGTGTGGACATCAGCAGTACCGATCGACACCAAGTTTAGGGATGCAAGTTTGAAGCGTTTACCAGCGTCTCATTTTGCATCTGGCAGTCGTGGTGTATTTGCGTATAAGCAGCTGC